>CANTWP010000001.1 GCA_947853245.1 uncultured Bacilli bacterium
TAAGTACACTTTTTCTACCACTTGGCATCGTTTTAATACTAGATATATCCATATCACCATATAAAGCAAGAGCATACGTTCTGGGTATTGGAGTAGCACTCATATAAAGAACATCAGGCATAAGTCCTTTATTTCTTAAGTTAGAACGTTGATGAACACCAAAACGATGCTGTTCATCTGTAATAACAAGGCCTAAATTATTATAAACTACATTATCAGAAATCAAAGCATGTGTTCCTATAACAACATCGACTTGTCCAGAATTCAACCTTTGATATATAATTTTCTTTTCTTTAATAGATAATTTACCAGTAAGTAACACGACCCTTAAACCAAATTTATCAAATAATTTTTTAAAATTTTCATAATGTTGCACTGCTAAAATTTCAGTGGGAGCCATCAAAGCACTTTGATAACCACTTAAATAATTCATGTATATAGCAATAAAAGAAACAATAGTCTTACCACTACCGACATCACCTTGTAAAAGTCGATTCATTCTTTTTTTAGAAATTAAATCATTATATATACTATCAATACTTTCTAATTGATCACATGTTAATTTAAAAGGTAAACTATTGATAAAAGATTCTATCTTGTTAAAAGTAATTTTCCTTTCTAAACCTACTTCTAAATTATTTTCTTTTAACATTTGAATTTTTAACATAAATAAAAATGCTTCCTCATATTTTAAAGTATTAATGGAAATCTTTAACTTATCAATATCATTAGGAAAATGAATTATTTGTAAACTATTATTTTTATCTAATAAATTATACTTATCCATAAAATATCTTGGTACTAAACTATCTATATTAAAAGAATTATTTAAAGCTTCCATAATAAATTGTCTTAATTGTTTAGTACTAATCTTATCATTAGTATGATAAACTGGTTCAATAGAGGGTTTACTACCTAATTTACCAATTTTTATATCAGACGCTGTTATCATATTATATTGAGAGTCATATTTACCAATTACTACAATACCGGTACCTAACTTTAAATTCTTTTTCATAAAAGCTCTATTAAATATGGAAACATTATATAAATTAGTTCCTGTATTCATTCTAAAAGTCATTTTATTCATTTTTTTATTAAAGAAAAAGACATTAGGCACTGATTCAATGATTCCATCCAAAATTACTCTATTTACTAAATTTAATTCAGATATCGGAGTTCTTTTTAAAATATCAAATCTATAAGGATAAAAATTTATTAGATCATTGATATTAAAAATACCTAAAGTGTTTAGACCAATTATTGCTTTTGGACCAATTCCCTTTATATCCTTTAAATTCATAATATCACCATCTTAAGTATATATAATACATTAGTTCGTGTCAATTGCCTTTTTAAATTTTTACGTTAAATAAAAAGTAAAGTGCATAACAATTATGCACTTTAAAATTTATATTACATTTTAATTTTTTATTCAAAAAAGGTTGACAAAATACAGTTTTTCTATTAGTATATACAGTACCAATTCGAGAAATCAGGCGAATTGGCGCTAGTATCACACTAGCCAACCCCTTTTTATTCTTTTATGAGAACGGTTCTTCAGGGGGGCCGTTCTTTTTGGTTATTTATTTTCTAAAGCAGCTTTATTTTCAAGCCATTCTTGTAAACCTTTTCTAGTTCCAGATGACAAAGCTGTCGGAATTTCATATCCCTCAAATAGAGGCCAAACTATCTCTGTAGCAGCATACATTAATTTATTATAAGTATAGATAGAAATAGTATTTCTAAATGATGTTGGAGTATATAAAGTTGGCGAAGATGAATTATATCTATTATATTTTTCTGGGCTATAATACTTCATAAACACTTCATCAGAAATAAAGCGGGTAAATCTATTTTTAAATGAATATTGACTACTTCCACTATAATATTCATAAAAAGCTGTATATAAGTCTAAATTTAAATTATCAATTAAATTTTCATAAATTACCCAACCATCTACATCTGAATACATATCTTCCATACTAAAAGATGTATTACTATTACCTAGCAACTTCAATGTAGCATCATAATAACCTGTACTAGTTTTATCTTCAACAATTGGTAACAAATTATCAGTCATAAATGTTTGAAAATCCCCAGCCCAACTTGATACACTATCTACAATTCCTTGATCTAAATACTTATATATTCCGCCAGCTGTTTGATACATACGAGTTGCTAAAACAGCAGTCATATGAAGAAAATCAATGGTATCATTATTAACAGTAAACTCAGTAATACCACTAAAATAACTTTTCAAATAAGTACCTTTACTATTTACTAGAGTAATAAATTCACTATCACTACCAGCAACTGTATCCCACATACTACCAGTATAACGTAATTGACGCAAATAATGGAACACTAGCCAATCACTCTTAGATGGTGCAAAATCACTAGAAGTTTGACCACCTGTATAACTTTCCGCTAATAACTCTAAGCGATGTAAATTTCTAAACAATAAAATTATATTTCTAGGTAAAGTTATATCTTGATTGTATAATTTATCACTACCATAATCATTTTTTATATCATAATTATCCTCGTATATAACTACTGATATCTGTTTAGAAGAATTAATTCTAAGTTCGCCACTACCTAGTATATTCTTATCCATAACAACTGTAGAATCAGCTATATTATTACCATAAACGTCTTTTTTATTAATAGTTCCATTACTAAATTCAAAGTATACTTCATCAGATATAGTATTCGTTGCAATATAGTTATTAGCGATCTTTTTTAATTCATCATATAACGCTAATATATTATCAGGATATTCACTATTAATATTATCTTTTGTAGTAAAATTACCATTACTATCAAATTCTATAATAGTATCATCCTTAGTAAGAGTTATAATAAAATTATCTTTATCTATAATTTTTAAAGTACCATTCCCACTAGAGTTTTGAAGAGTAAACTCTTTTTTTGTTGTGTTATTTTCTAATACCTCAGATACTATATTTAATTGTATTATAAACTTCTTAACCGTTTCAATTATATTATTAGATATATATATATCTTTAAATAAAACTAATTCATTATAAAATGATGTATCTTCTCTAGATAAACTTAAAGGTTTAACAATAAAATCGGTAGAATCATAATCTTTCTTTACGTCTTGCATATTTCCTTCTAAAAGAATTCCAATCTGTTTATTAGTATTTATTTTAACAACACAATAATCACAAAGTTTACCGTTATATTCAAAATTATTAGTTTGAGTTAAATCTCCATTAGGAGATATTTTATATTCTACATCATTCTTAATAACATAAAACTGTTCTTCAGTTATATAGTTACCGTTCATCTCTTGCATTGCTATATAATTAGAAACTGTTTTTTCCAAAGTTTTAGCATTTTGCACTTCTATTTCGTTTTTAGCATCATTAATGGCATCACCAACAAAGACGTAACCAATTGTGCTTATTATTGCTAAAACAACTATTACTGCCAATAACTCAATTAATGTAAATCCTTTTCTCCTTTTAATCTTCATACAAATCACCTACTTTATTAAGTTTATTATATCATGTCTAGTATGATTTTAAAATAAAAAATTAGTATGTAAAATATACTAATTTTCACTAAGACTTTTATAATGTTCAAAGCGGGCCATAGCATTCTCTTTAGTTTCTTCCAATAACCTTTGAGCATGTAGAGGATTTATTTTTTTCAGCATTGCATATCTTGTTTGTAAATTTAAAAATTCTTCAAATTTATCAAAATCGACATTTTTACTATCTAAATAGAATTTCTTTTCTAGTGGATTATAATGAAATAAAGGATAATAGCCAGTTGTTACTGCCATTTTTTCCATATCTAAACTATTACCCATTCCACCTTTAATACCATGAGATATACAAGGTGAATAAGCAATAATTATAGAAGGTCCATTATAAGATGCAGCCTCTTTAAAAACTTTTATTAGTTGAATTGGGTTAGCGGCCAATGAAACTTCTGCTACATAAGCTCCAGGATATGCTAAAGCAATCGAAGCCAGATCTTTCTTATTAGTCTTTTTACCACTTGCAGTAAATGAAGCAATACTTCCTTTTTCACTAGCTTTAGAAGATTGACCACCAGTATTAGAATAAACTTGAGTATCTAAAACTAAAATATTAATATTGTCATTATTGGCTAGAACATGATCAATACCAGAGAAGCCTATATCATAAGCCCAACCATCACCACCAATAGCCCAAATACTACGTTTCTTAATATATTCTTTAATTAAACTTAATTCTTGTGGACAAGTCTTATAATCAAGATTATCATAAACTTCTGTACTAATATCTATATCATCTAGATTAGATAACCATTTTTCAAATAAATCACTATTAGGATTATCTAAGTTTTGTTCCATAATTCTTTGAACTTTATTTCTCATAAAATTTGTTGCTTGCAAAATACCAAATCCAAATTCTGCATTATCTTCAAACAAGGAATTAGACCAAGGAATACTATAAGGTATACTAGGCATAGAACCACCATAAATAGAGGAACAACCAGTAGCATTCGCTATTATAAGTGAATCACCTAGAAGTTGCGTTAATAACTTAATATAAGCAGTTTCACCACAACCGGCACAAGCTCCAGAAAAAGTAAATTTTGGTTCTTTAAATTGACTACCTTTAATTGAAGAAGTATTAATTATCTTTTTATCAGATATCTTAGTTGATAAATAATCAAATACTTTTTGACTATTATTTCTTATTTCTAATTCTAATTCTTTACTAATTAAAGCTTTTTCAGATGTTTTACCAGGGCAAGTTTTCATACAAAGACCACAACCAGTACAATCCGCTACTGATATACCAATAGCAAAATAATATTCAGGCATACCCGTTGCACCTTTACAAATATTTTTTACATAATCAGGAGCTTCCTCGTATTCATCTTTACTAAGTAAATATGGTCTAATAACACCATGAGGACATACTAAAGAACATTGATTACACTCTATACAATTAGAATTTATCCAAGCTGGAACTATATCACTTATGTTTCTTTTTTCTAATTTACTAGTGTCTGGATAAAATCTACCATCTGGATTTTCTAAAAAAGCTGATACTGGTAAGCTGTCTCCTCTACGTTCTTTTAAAGCCTTAAAAATATCTAAACTCTTATTATCTTGTTTTAAATAATAACCATCATTATAAGAAAAATCAATCTTTCTTAAATAATTAATACTTTCATCAATTGCTAAACAGTTGGCTTTAATTACCTGTTCACCTTTTTTAAAATATCTATCATAAGCATATTTTTTCATTTTTTCTTTAGCAATTTCGTAATCCAAAGTTGGTAAAAGTGACATTATAGAACTTTCTAAAACTGTACTAATTTTATTATTTAAACCTAATTTTCTAGCTAATGCATAAGCATTTATAGCATAAAATTCTATGTTATGTTCAATTATAAATTGTATAAATTCTTTAGATAAGCTCTGTTTTAATTCCTCATCACTTTTAATAGTATTCAAAATAAATATTCCATTATCTTTTAAGTTAGAATAACAATCAAACCCCTCTAAATAACTCTCTTTTGTTACCGCAATTAATCTTGGTTCGTTTACATAGTAAGTAGAACGAATTTTATTCTTAGCAAACCTTAAATGACTAATTGTTACTCCTCCAGATTTCTTAGAATCATATTGAAAATAACCTTGAACATATAAATCTGTATTATCACCAACTAATTTCATTATGGATTTAGAAGCACTAACCATACCATCACTACCATATCCATAAATTAAAGCTTCATCAGCTGTACTAATTTTGAAATTTTTATCAGTACTTAAGCTTAAATTAGTAACATCATCTTCTATACCAACAGTAAAATTATTAATTGGTTTATCTAACATATCATAGATAGCTTTAATACAAGCAGGAGTAGTATTTTTACTAGATAATCCATATCTACCACCTACGATTTTAATATCTTTATCTTTTAAAGCACTGACAATATCTAGATAAAGTGGTTCACCTTCAGAACCAGGTTCTTTAGTTCTATCAAGTACCGCTATTTTTTTCACAGATTCCGGTAAGACATCTAATAAATACTTAGTACTAAAAGGACGATATAGATGAACTTCTATTAACCCTACTTTATACTTATTTCTAACCAAATTATCAATTGTTTCTCTAATAGTTTCACAAACAGATCCCATTGCTACAATAATACGATCAGGGTTTAAGATCCCATAATAATTAAATGGACGATAATCAGTTCCAGCTTTCTCATTAATCTTTTGCATATATTCATTTACTATATCTGGTACTTTGTCATAAAATTTATTTCTTACTTCTGTTGCTTGAAAATAAATATCATCATTTTCAGCTGTACCGCTTATCATAACTTTAGCACTGTTTAAAGCTCTATCTCTAAAATTCTTAATAGCTTTGTGATCTAACAATTCTTTTAAATCAGAATCTTCTAATACTTCTATTTTTTGAATTTCATGACTGGTTCTAAAGCCGTCAAAAAAATGTAAAAAAGGAATCGAACTACTTATTGCGGATAAATGAGCAATAGCGCTTCCATAAAAGCAATCTTGAACAGAAGAAGAAGCTAGATAAGCAAATCCTGTCGCACGGGCTGCATATATATCTTGATGATCCCCAAAAATACTAAGAGCATGGGTTGCTAAACTACGGGCCGCTACATGAATAACCCCTGGTAACATTTCACCAGCTATTTTATACATATTTGGTATCATTAAAAGTAAGCCTTGACTAGCTGTAAATGTAGTTGTCAAACAACCCGCTTTTAAAGAGCCATGAATAAGACCGGCTGCTCCAGCTTCACTTTGCATCTCTATTACTTTTACCTTATCACCGAACAAATTTAACCTGTCTTGATTACTCCATTCATCTAAATGTTCAGCCATTGGGCTAGAGGGAGTTATCGGATATATACCAGATACCTCTGTAAACATATAAGAGGCCATACTACATGCTTCATTACCATCTACTGTTACTATTTTTTTCATTTTATCACATTCCATTTCTAGTATAATTATACACATAATTCATTCTATAAGCAATAAAGACAAGATTAAACTTGTCTTTATTTATATTATTACTTCTACTTGTTTTTCTTGCCCATTTTGATGATAATTTATAAGACATTTACTACCATGATTTACATTATTAGTAAGAATTTTAAAGTTTTCTTTACTAACAATTTTATTACCATTAAACCCTGTTAAAACATCTCCTTGAACAATACCCACCTTTAATAATGGTGAATTTTTTTCTATTGAAACAATAACTATTCCATCATTAATATTTTCATTCTTTAATCCCGCTAAAGGACACTTCTCTAAGTAATCATCAATATCCATAACAGATATACCAAAGAAATATTCACCAGAAATTGACATATTATTATTTGCTGGAATAGGACTTTCTTTTGAATCATCTAAATCAATAATATCTATGACTCCTGTTGCTTCTAAGTTAGGGATTGGTGCTTCATTAATTGGTGTTATAAGTCCATTATTATTTGCATTAGCTACATCATTATTAGAATTATTTGATTCTAATTTCTGCTTTTTAGATTTTTTCTTAACTACTATTACTACAATAACAATTACTACAACCAATAAGAGAACACCACCAGCTATATAAACATATAACATATTTATATTACTTGAATTAGTATTATCAGGTGCAGGTTTATCACTAGGCGACTCATCTAAATTTGTATTTAAAAGAACATACATTGAACAATGCTCTAAAGGTATATTTACATATCCATCAGTTACTACTAAACTTTCTTGTTTTAATTCTAATTTACCAAGTGTATTATAATAATACAAATACAGATTATTACCATTTTCAAAAGTATCGCCAACATATAAACGGAATACAGTTCCAGTTGGCAAAACTCCATTATGATCAAAATCTAAAACAATATTTTTTCTATTACCAATTATAGTATTTAGATTATCATCTTCATTATTATTAAATAAAACACTATAATTAATTTCATCATCATAATCATTAAATAATGAACCATTTAAAATAAAACTATATTTAATAAGTGAATCTTTCATTACGGAATAAGTAATTGTCTTCTGTGACTTTATTAAAGCTGCAACTATATCTTTTGTTATAATTAGATCATCTGAACTAGTTACTTTAACAATTACTTGCTCGTAATCAGTTTTATTATTTAAAGCTGCAATTATCTTCTTTTCATCATTTTCAACTTCATAATTTTTTGGTAATTTAGTTACATTGATAACATAAGTAGCAGTTTCTCCATTTTCAGCAGTAACTAAAATATTAATTTTATTTAATCCTTCTTTGAAATCATTATTACCATCAATAGTCGCTTCTGCTTTAGTATCTTCTGTTTCATATTTTATATTTAACTTGGTAACATTACTTTCAACTTCCAAATTATATTCAAAAGTATCTTTATTAAACTCTAATTTATAATCAGATATTTGTAAAATTTTTAAATAAGTATTATTCGAAAGATTAGTGATATCCCCTGATTCATTTTTACGAATAATTGTTAATTTATAAGTTTTTATAGCTTCGTTTTCAGCAGTTACTGTAATTGTAAAAGAATTACTTCCAACTTTTAAAGTGTTATTACCTCTGATTTCAACTTTAGCAGTCGTATCTTGTGCTATTGCCTTAATACTTGCTGAAGTTACATTATTATTAACTGTTAATGTATATGATTGTAAACTTGTTAAAGATATTTTTTCATTGTTTACGGTAAGAGACTGTAAATTATTATTACTACTACGATCATCTTTACGAGTTGCTGTTACACTATATGTTGTCATAGAGCCATTTTCGGCAGTAACATAAATAAAAATTGTATAAGTTTCATCTAACTTTAAACTAACATTATTAGCGGAATACTTAACAATAGCTTTACCATTGTTGGTTTCTACAGCTATTTTTAAATTTTGAGAAGTACTAGGTAATTCAATTCTATAACTTTTATTATTATAATTAAGATCAAGCAGTTCATCATTAACACTAATACTCTTTAAAGAACTATCATTACTACGATTATCTTCTCTATTTACGACAATTTTATATGTCTTAGTATTACCTGCTTCAGCTTTAACAAGTACTTCAAAGGTATTAGTTCCATAATTTAAACTCTTAGTACCGGTTCCACTAATACTAGCATTAGCGTTAGCAGTAGCATTAATCGTGATTTTATCACTATCTATACCATTTACAGTATATTCTAATATATCTGGCGAAAAACTTGGAGACAAAGCACCACCTGTAATATTTAAATTAGTTAAAGAGGCATTATTACTTGGAATACGAATATTTTTAGAAATATCATTCAAATTAGACGAAACATTCGTTTCATCAGTCAAAGATATATTTGTTAAACTAATATTTTCAGTACTTTCTGGCACCACAGAAACAGCTTTAACTTGGAAAATCGCTACCAAAACATCACCGTTTTTAGCAGTATCTGTTTGGACTGATATATTATTATTACCAGAGTTATTTATCCAATCACTCGCAACTGTAATACCAGTAATTTCCAAATTGCTACTTACATTAATATTGGAATTAAAACTCTTAACTCCACCACTAGTTATATCAAGTTCAACTCGACAAGAAGTTGATTCATTAACTGATAATAAAGATTTGTCACAGTTTAAAGTAGCATCAGCATCCATTGCCCCTACGCCAACTGGTAATAGTAATATTAAACTAATTATTAAATATTTCAAATATTTCATAACAGGTCCCCTCTAGTCTTTTATATTCTAATAAGATTTTAACATATTTTAAGTTTTTTATCTACCATTTATATAAAAATTTATTCTATAATAAAAAAACTGTTCATAAAAAACAGCATTTTAATTATTACTTTATTTTTTTAGTTTTAATCTTTGCTTTACCAGTCACATATCTATATTCATCTAAATCAGCAATCATCATACCATCAAAGAATCTACCAATCTCTGCAATAACGCTTTCTTCCGAATCAGAAGCATGAATAGCGTTCTTTTGCTTATCCAATCCAAAACTTCTTCTGATCGTACCGATCTCTGCTTTCGAACTATCAGTAACTCCTACTAATTTTCGAACGTTTTCAATTGCATTATCACCATAAAGTACCATGGGTATTACATAACCACTTTTCATAAATTCTACTAACCCATTATAAATATCTTCACCATATTTCTTAACGTGACCATAATGTTGCTCTAACATCTGATCGTTTAAAGTAATATAGCCCATTGGATTCTTTTCTGTTTGATAAGTAACTACTATTTCCATGCCAATACCTTGTAGCATATCTTTAATTTTCTCAACAATTTCACTGTTTTTAGATACATCTGGTTTAATCATAACATAAGTATATTCTGTATTTTTATTCATATTTTCTCTCCTTGTTTGGTTATTTTAACACAGAATCATTATTTTGCCAATATAATCATATACTATTTTAGGTGATGTTATGAATAACGATAGTCTAAAAATAGCCGTATATATAGTGATAGCTATATTGGTTATATTGTTTTATACAAAAGATATTAAACTATTTGATGAAAATTTCTATAACGATATACAAGAAATAGCTGAGCCAGATATCATTTTAGTTTTAGTAAATAAAAATTTTAAATTATCTGCAAGTTACGTACCAGATGACTTAAAAACTATCAATGTTAAATACGCAAACGAAAACAAAAAATTACGAAAAAGCGCAAAAGAAGCTTTTGAACTATTAAGTGAAAATGCTCATCAACAAGGATATGAAATAATTGCGGTATCAGCTTATCGTGATTATGATTATCAAAATGATTTATATGAAGAATACGTAACAACCATGGGTGATGAATATGCCGATAAATGTTCAGCTAGACCTGGACATTCTGAACATCAAACCGGTTTAGCAGTTGATGTCAGTGGTTCAAATGATGATTATAATTTATTTGCAGAATCTAAAGAATTTTTATGGATGAAAGATAATGCTCACAAATATGGTTTTATCCTAAGATATCCACAAGGTAAAGAAAAAATAACGGGATTTAAATATGAACCTTGGCATTATCGTTTTGTTGGTATAGAAGTAGCGCAGATCATTTATGATGAAAATATAACTTTAGAAGAATATTATGATAAGTATATAAATTTAAATTAGCATATAAAATTAAAAATAGTTAAAAATAATACTAGGTGATACTTATGTATTATATAAACTATTTTTTCTATATTCTTTAGTAGGACATTTACTAGAATCTAGTTTATATTTAATAATAAATAAATCTGGTCATAGTAGCTATCTAATAGGGCCGTGGACACCAATCTATGGTTTTGGAATAATTATTATTATTTTAATATATAACTTTATTAAAAAACATATAAAAGCTAACAAATTAGTTCAACTGATAATCTTATTTTTTACGAGTGCTATTTTATTATCAGCTATCGAATGGTTAGGTGGTATTCTAATTGAAAAAGTATTTC
Organism: uncultured Bacilli bacterium; assembly: GCA_947853245.1. Lineage (GTDB taxonomy): Bacteria > Bacillota_I > Bacilli_A > RF39 > UBA660 > SIG204. The sequence continues at coordinate 11,478 of CANTWP010000001.1, forward strand.
ATTATACTTGTTGGAATTATAGCTACCTAAAGTTTCACATTGGAAAATATATTTCCTTAGAACTAGCCTTAGTTTGGGGATTATTATCTGTATTTTTTATTCTATTTCTAAAACGTATTTCTGATTATATTGTAGAAAGACTTCCACATTATATTACCTATGCCTTAATTATTATTTTTATAATCGATAATGTATTAACTATTATGAATAAAGTTGGATAAAGATAATTTTAAAAAAAGTAATTATACATTACTTTTTTATTTTTAATTAGAAATATATTCATCAAGTAGTTTGTTTGCTTCTTTATAATCTACAACAGAATATAATTGAGCTTTTTTTATATGAATCACTAGATTCAGTAGCTTTACACAAAACAGAACCACTTTCTCTTTCCATTGTTAATAGCAGTTTTTCATATAGATCAGCTACTTCAGAATCACATTTAATTTTCAATAGCAAATAGGCTTTTTTTAAATCAAAATTGTTAAAAGTAAGTTCATCCATAATATCTTTCCCAACGATTTTGTTGAAATTTTTTAGCAATCTCTACTTCCTTAGAATAGCCCATGGCCGCTATTTTAATGTGGTTTTTTTTGCAAGTTCCCTGGTTTTTAATTCATTTATGCCTTCCTTTAATGGACTAGAACCACCACTTCCATATAAATGCATAGCTTCGTGGAGCAAACTTTCTTCAAAATAGTCATATTCATTTAAACCTGCTTCTATTACATGATTTATATAATCAAAATATGTTGTATTTGTATCTAAATAGTTTTCTTCTAATACTTTATTATTTAAATTAGATCCATAATGTTTATCATTTTTTAAAATAGGAAAAATATTATAAGCTTTTTTAGTCAAATACAATATACCATCTCTACAAATAAAAGAAACAGTATCTTGAGCATTTAACTTTACAATATCATTATTACTATGCAAGTAATTCACTATAGAATTATCTATGTAGTTTTTATAATTATCTAAAATTATCTCTATATACTCTTTTAATTTAATTCTTAGTTTTGCTAAATCGCTATTCATAAAAATACCTCATTATAATACTAAAATATTATTCATTAAATCCTTCTTTGTTTTCAAAATTAGTTATAATTACCTCTTCGACTTTACCCCGTTTTTTACCATTAGAATTAATATTTCTTTTAGCTTCTATTACATGAATATTAAATTCTTGATAAAGTTCATTAACTAACTTAGTATTATGATTTGATAACATTACATAACAGCCACGTTCTGATAAATCATTAAATACTTTAGCAAGTCTAATTTGTTCTTCTTTACCAAATCCATCTTCAGTATAACTGTTAAATGTTGTAGTATCTGAATCATACGGAGGATCAAAATATACGAAGTCGCCTTTTTTAGCAGTTTTAACAGATTCTTCAAAATCACAACATAAAATTTCGACATTATTAAAATTAAGATAAGAATGAATAATCCCTAAATTTTGTCCATCATAAGTATTTACAGTATCTTTCTTATTAAACGGTACATTAAACTCATTCTTGCTATTAACTCTATATAATCCATTAAAACATGCTTTATTTAAATAAATAGTACGAGCCGCTCTTTTATAATCCACAATTTTTTTAAATTTGTTTTTGTCTCGATCTTTATTTCTAATTTCAAAATAAAATTCTTCAGAATGACTTGATTCATAATGGTTTAATTCACTACACATTCTAGTAAATTTATTTTCATCTTTAATACATCTATAAACATTCATTAATTCCTCATTAGAATCATTGATAACAGCATTCTTAGGAGATAACTCAAAAAACAATGCTCCACCACCTACAAATGGTTCATAATAAGTATTATATTCTTCTGGAATATATTTTTTTAGTTTATCAATAATTTGTCTCTTGCCACCAGCCCATTTAACAAATGGTTTTCCTTTTAACATACTTCTTCCTCCTAATTTATAACTTGCACTTCTATACCAATTACCCCGTACTTTTCTTGCTCTTCTAAAGAATAATACTTCTCCATATCTTTAGAGTTAGCTTTAGCATTAGAACTATAACCTAAAATACTTTTATCAAAATGTCTATATAATTCTTCAAAATTATTATATTTATATAAATTGAGCACTTCAACTTTTTGTCTTTCTAATGTAATCCTATTTTCAAAAACAATTATATCTCCAACATTTAAAAGTTGTCTTTTTTGATCATTCAGTCTTAATTCAATTGTTTTAATTCCATTTTTAATAAGTTGAAATGGTTCATCATTTAAACGCATATTATGTATCATTTTATCCTTGCACCTCGTAATTCCATAATCCTAGTTTTCCTTTAATAAAGATAGGTTTATCATACTTCTTTATATTTTCTAATTTCCAAACATAATTACCCAGATGATTATTTTTCCCATATACTACCGAATTCAATTGGACTAATTTTTTATCAAGTTCATCATCAACTAATATACAATCGGTAAGATCAGCTTCGCCAATAATAGCGCCATTGATATAATCTAAATCAAAATTTTTAAATCTCTTCAGCGCATCTTTTTCAATACTTTTACCAGCATGAATTAATATTTTTCCACGATAATTAGTTTTCCAACTACGAAATTCATATTCTTTATATCCATCAATTATTAAAGTCGCCCAAGGATTTTTGATAGTTAATACTTTCATTTTATCACACTACATTCCTTATGTATATATTATAATATATTTTAAGATTTAAAACAAAAGAATTAAACTTATTTATACACTTTTTTGTAGAATTTTTTTAACAATCAACTAAATATAATTATTCTGCTGGTGAACCAATAAAAGAAGTTTGTCTAGTTTGAAAATAAAGTAAACAGAGAACACCCGCTATTAAAAAAGCACTACCCAATAATTTTATTAAATATAAATTTTTTTGACTCTCAGTTGCTTTTTCATAAGAATTATAATTTCGTAGAAAAAAATATACATAAATAAAAAAGGTTACTATCAAAGTAAAAGTAAAAATCTTATTAGATTTTTCTTTATATTTATTATCTTTACTTTGTAGATATTTTTTATCATCATTATCGCCATATATATTTAAAAGACTTAAGATTATAAAAGTTCCCCATAAGAAATTTTCAAAATCCAATCTTCGAATTTCTCCATAAACATTTTCTTCATTCATACTTAATTATATTTATAAAATATTAAAAAAGTGATATTTATAGTAAAATATCACCATCTATCTAATTATCAATTAAATGTTGTTTTATTTCTCCAATTACATCTTTAATATAATTACCTTTATATTTTCTTTTATAAATATATATGTATGATGGATGTTCTATTTTTTTTACAAAAGATTCAATTTTGATATCATTATCTTTAATATAATTATTAAAAAAAGTAGAAACATTATTTCCTAATAAAAATATTATCTTAGGTTTAAGTACATTAATTTCAAATATTAAATTATTTACACAAGCATTCATTTCAGATTTATTTGGATATCTTATTTTTTCGTTTGAATCCAAAGGTAAACACTTTACTAAATTTGTCTTATAATAATTTACACATGGGAATTGTTTTTCTATTTCCCTAATTAATTTACCACTATTAGTATCATCTTTAAGAGGATAATCTTTATCGATATCATTAACTCTTTTTGCTGATAATCCAACCCACATAACATCACAAACTATCTTGTTATCAAAGAGTGGTAACTGATTTAAATAAAGGCTACAATTTTTACATTTGCTTATGTTCTGTATCATACGTAAGTGTTTCTCCTATTTTATTAGTTTCTAAAATAAAATTTTCAATAATGGAATCTTTACAAGATTATTATTAGATAGTACTCATTCTTATGATTTTATTATATCATATATATCTTTATATATGAACTTTATAACTATTAAAATATAACAAAAGAGAACTAAGTTTTAGTTCTCTATGTCAATTTATATGCCACTAATATTTATTTAAAAAATATTAATTGACATTAAATTTTGTTACATGTTGAAGTTATTGAATCCTTTGTTAGCTGCACCTGCGCAACCACCACAGTCGTTATTTATTACTACATTTTCTTCGCTACAACTATATTGTGGAGTGTATGTATGAGTATAAATGTGTTTGTTAATTACATGAGTATGAAATGGGCAGCAATGTGGTACTTCATGATAGAACTCTTTTTCAACACAATTAGTCATAGTTGGTTCCATAATAGGTTGTTCCATCATAGGTTGATTAAATCCCATTCCCATTTGGCGATCACAACAACATCTTCTGTTAAATAACATAAATAAATCCCCCTTACCTAGTTTATCTTATGAGGTAGGAGGATTTATGAATAAGTAATTTGCCTTTTAATTATAATTTTTTAATATTTTATTGTCCCATTATATTAGAAAATAATAAAATTAAACTTTGTGCATCTTCTATTAATTTATTAAAACTTTCTTTTTGCATTAACTTTTCTAAAATGACATTACTATCTTCTTCAGTTAAATCTGTATACAATATTGAATTGGATAAATCTGGTAAAGTTACTTGAGCACTATTATTATAAGAATTAGTAAAAATTAATTTTACTGTACCAAAATCTTCAGAACTAACTGCTATATTATAAGTATCAGCATTACCATGTAAAACAGTAGTAGCAATATTTAGCTTAGTAGACTCTAATAAATCGTTATCTAAATTCATATGAATCACATAAGTATCTTCAGTTTCTGTTAAACTAACTTTACCATCACAAATTTTAAAATTATCTTCACCTGTTAATTCAAAACTATATTTTCCTTTAGATATCTTAGTAACATCTACTAAAGTTAATTCATTATCATTGTCAGCAATATAACTAACGGTTAAACTCACAAATGAATTACTTCCGTCTACAAATATTGACACATAAGCATCATTACCTTCAATAAAATCATTAGCTTCTATTTGGGCATTTAATTTATCTATAGTAGTTTTAATACTTGTTCTAATATCAAAATCTTCTTCCACACCCTGTATATTAGCTGAAGCACTATAAAGTCTATTATAACTATCTAAGAACTTATCATTATTTAAATAAGAAAATAAATCTCTAGCTATAATAGTTATATTCTTCTCATTTAAAATTAAAGTATGTTTAATAGTTCCTACTTCTTTATTATCAATAGTTAAAGTTTCTTTCTCATTTTTGAAATACTCGTCTTTTAAAGCTTTCTTTAAACCTGTTTCAAATTCATTTAACACAATTTTTAGATCCGCCACTTGTGTTGAAGAGCCATATAAATCAAAAAGTTGATTATAATTTTCTTTTTCTATTGGAATATTAATATATTTACTAAATAAGTCTCCTAAATCAGCATAAACATTATTATTACTTCCATAAATATTTAAATCTAATAAGGAAGAATTATTATATAAAGCAGACATCTTACTAGAAATAGTCTTATTTTTATAATCTACTGCAGCAGTACCTTTAAATTCTAAATTATTAATAAACGAATAGTATTCTGGTTCTAAAACATCTTTATTTAAATTTAAATCAGCTTTAAAAGAATAATTTTGTGAAACAAAATCTGTTTTTTCTGGTATAACCTTTTCTACTTCATCTGCAACATATGTAATTAAATTATCAAAAATATTTTTTGATGAGGTATTAGATTTTAAGAAAAAATATACACCTAATACTACCAATACTGCAACAAATAAAATGCCAACTATAATAAATAAAAATTTATTACTTTTTCTATTATTTCTTGTGTGAATGTTTCTTTCAAGATTTTCCAAAACAGTAGCATTTTCTAAATTTGAACCACAGTTTGGACAAATTTCCATTGTACTTAAAACTTCTTTTCCACAATTTGGACACATCATAATTCTTAACACTCCTTTTCATCTTAGTACTAGCATACGCTAACAAAGTTATTATATCATTTTTTATTAAAAATTTATAGTATATTTCTCTTTAAAATGGCATTTTTAAATTGCCATTACTAAATTGTTTCATCATTTTTTTCATTTCTTCAAATTGTTTTAATAAACGATTTACTTCTTCAACCGTTCGACCACTACCTTTAGCAATACGTACTTTTCTGCTTGCTTTAAGTATCTCAGGATGTCTTCTTTCTTCTGGTGTCATTGATTGAATAATAGCTTCAATATGAGCCATATCTTTAGGATTAATCTTGACATCGCTTAAACCCATTTTCTTAGCACCAGGTAACATTTTAAGTAGATTTTCTAGAGGTCCTAATTTCTTTATTTGATTCATTTGACTTAAAAAATCCTCTAAATCAAAATTACCTTTCTGCATCTTTTTAGCGGTTTTCATAGCCTCATCTTCATCAATAACACTTTCAGCTTTTTCTAACATAGTCATGATGTCACCCATACCAAGAATACGAGTTGCCATTCTCTCAGGATAAAATTCTTCAATACCATCCATCTTTTCACTAACACCAACAAACTTAATCGGAACATTAGTTAAATGTCTAATTGATAAAGCAGCACCACCTCTAGTATCACCATCTAATTTAGTAAGAATAGCACCAGTAAGAGGTAATTTACTATTAAAGCCTTCTATTACATTAATAGCGTCTTGACCTGTCATAGCATCTACTACGAGTAATATCTCTTCTGGATGAATAGTCTTTTCAATACTATCTAACTCATCCATCAATGACTCATCAATATGTAAACGACCAGCCGTATCAATTAGTACATAATCAAATTTGTTTTCTTTAGCATACTCTACTGCATGCTCTGATATAAGAGTAGGATTTCCTTTTCCTTCAGAATAAACCTCAATATTTAATTCTTTACCTAATTGTTTTAATTGATCAATAGCAGCAGGTCTATAAACATCACACGCAACAAGTAAAGGTTTTTTATGATATTTTTTTCTTAATAATAATCCTAGTTTACCAATCATAGTAGTCTTTCCAGTACCTTGTAAACCCACTAACATTAATATTGCAGGATTACCATTTAAATTTAATTCTTTCTTTTCACCACCAAGTAACTCAACTAATTCATCTTTTAAGATCTTAACAAACATCTCACTTGGTTTTAATGATTTAGCTACTTCTTCTCCTAAAGCCTTTTCTTTAACATTTGCAATAAATTCTTTAACTACTTTATAGTTAACATCGGCTTCTAATAACGCTAATCTAATTTCTCTAGTTACTTCACTTATATTATCTTCAGTTATTTTTCCATAACCTTTTATCTTATCAATTGCACTTTGCAATCTATCTCCTAAACTTTCAAACATTTTTAATCACCATATTAATTATATTATAAATAAATAGAAAAGGCTAGTACAATGAATACATAGAAATTAAAAAAGTTAATAAAACAAAATATTCATTTTATTAACTTATATACAATACGCTATTGTTTAACATTCCAAACTGTAGCCATATCAAAATTACTAGAGAATGGAGCAGGATTTGGCATATTAAAATGAACTAATTGCGGAATTCTAAATGCTTTACCGAATGCTATACAGGTACCAGGTTGTAAAGATTTTTGTTTTTCAACAATTTCTTCACTAATATTTGGTAACATTTGTTTAATATATTCAACATCTAAAGGATGAGTCATTTTAAATATTAAGAAGTTTGATACTTGAGATATAATATTTTCTGATATTTCAACCGGTCTTTGAGATAGTATTCCCATTACTACTCCGTATTTTCTTCCTTCTTTAGCAATTCGATCAAATATATTGTAGCCAAGTAAAAATTGATCATTATCTTTTTGAATATAACGATGGGCTTCTTCTAATAAGATATTAAATGGTAAAGAATTTTGTCCTTTAGTACTTTTACAATAATTAAAAATTAAATTAGAATAAAACTTTATAGAGGATTTAGTAAACCAATCATCAACATCTTCAAAATTAAAATTAATAATTTGAGCTTTATAGCCAGCAGCAGTTATTAATGAATTAATATATTGTTCTCGGGTTACTAGTTCTGGATATTCAAAATATTTAGCATAACTACCAATTACTAAAGCATGAAGTCTAACCTTTAAAGCAAGAGCACTTCCCACAATATCCTCATTGTGTAAAATACCATCAGAAATTAATACAAAATTTAAAGCTTTTTCTAAATCACTAAGACCATATTTCTGTTGTTCTGTAGAAATATTTTTTTCTAAAGTATCATTAATAAAACTATTTACATACTCAATAAGTAAATTTCTTTCAGGGAATTCTCCTTTAGAATCAATTGTAAATAAGTCACGAAAAGATCTCGTGTATCCTAATCCTTGAACAGAAGCTTCTAAATTAAATTCTTGAGTAGAACAAGCATCGATTATATTAAAAACATCATTACGCTTACTAGATGAAGTCTGATTACTATATAGTACGCTAATAACAGCTTTAGCAATCAAGTGATTTTTATAAGCATTTGCTTCTTCTGACTGCGATGCAAATATATTAGCAAGTCTAATTGTTTCATCAATGACAGTTAATTGAGCATGATCACTAGCCTGTAAAAATAATGCTAGATCATTAGTACTTAACAACCATACTGGAATTTTAAGTGTTTCCCCACTGGTATCACTAGTATTAGTTGTATAATATTTAAAATGAAAATTATTATTTATTTCACTAATACGTTCAAAAGCATTATGATATTCACCATAAGAATCAAAGATTAAAAAATTAGAACGATATGGAGTAACCTCTTTATTCATAAATAAATTTTGAATTATACGAGCTACACCACATGATTTACCACTACCAGTATTTCCAAATATAGCAAAATGATTACTAAAGAACTGATTAATATCAGCATATATTGGATATCCACTATAAAGAGGACTATCACCTATTAAAAAGCTTTTATTAGTTCTATTACCTATAACCATATCTAATTCTTCTTTATTTATAAAACGAATTTTAGCATTTAAAGTTGGTTTTCTAATTACACCACTAAAGAAAGTATTACCAGCAAATTCCCCTAATAGCGCTATTATCATTTTCTTACCATCTAAGCTAATAATTTCTCCCAATATTTTCTTTTGTGCATCTTCAATTACTACATGAATATTCATCAAATTAGTTGCTACATTAATATTATCATCTAATCTTGCATGAACCTCATTAGCCCCAATAAACCATAATTTACCTAACATATTATCACTCCCAAATTATTCTTTTTATTTCTTCTTTTATTTTTTGATCTTCAATATTTTCTATAACATTTTCGATCTTATCTCTTTTTTGACATAGTTTTAATTGTGTTTCAAAAAATTCTAGTTTAGTTACTGTATCTTTAATTTGTTTATTTACTGCATTACGGCTTATTCCTTTATTTTCACCAATCTCTTGACATGTTAAGTTCTGAAAATAATAATCTTCAAAATATTCTCGTTGAATAACAGTCAAAAGGTTACCATAACAATCATAAAGTTTATTAATATAAATAGTATCTTCGATCATCCTATTAAATCCAGTACTCCAAATATTAGTACTATAACTCCAATTGCAATATAAAGCATCGTAAATGATTTTCTTTTATAAATTCTATAATTGTTATAAGCCATTACTAATAAAGTTAACCCTGTAACAAGTGTTACCGCCGGCATAAATTCAGAATTAAAAATAGAAATAACCGCAAATACTAACAAACAAAAGACTAAGACAACTTGAACTAACATACCAGCTTGATTAAAAGCATAATTTCTATATATTTTATCATTTTTATTCTTCTCATTTTTTTGTTTCATACTAGTCCTCCATATCTTTGAACAATCCATATATATATTTTTCTATATCAAAGACTCTTAGATCTTCTTTTTTTTCACCAAGGCCTACAAATTTAACTGGTATATCTACATTTTCCTTTATAGCAAGAACTATTCCACCTTTGGCTGT
>CANTWP010000002.1 GCA_947853245.1 uncultured Bacilli bacterium
TAATAATATTATATTCTTTTTTAAAAAGCTTAAGTTTTTCCATCTATTCTTTTTATTTAATAAGTCCTTTCATACAATAAAAAAAACAAAAACAAATTAGAGTTGCCTATCTTTCGGTTAACCATTTGTATGAAACTATTAGAACACTTAATTATATAATCTACCTTATATTCTTGACTTAATTATACATTAGTGGAAAAAATTTTACAAGAATTAAAATGTTTAAAAATGCTACAGGATATGTTGGATATGCTATAGCATTTTTTCTATTTATGAATATCTTCTAATTTTACACTAACTAATTTGCTAACACCAGATTCCTGCATAGTTATACCATAAAGTACATCAGCATATTCCATTGTTCTTTTCTTATGGGTTATTAAAATAAATTGTGTTTTTTCTTGTAATCCTTTTAAATAAGAACCAAAACTATCAACATTCGTTTCATCCAAAGCAGCTTCTACTTCATCTAAGATACAGAAAGGTATTATTCTAGACTTTAATATAGCAAATAATAAACTAATAGCAGTAAAAGTTTTTTCACCACCAGATAAAAGAGAAATACTACTTAATTTTTTGCCAGGAGGAGAAGCGATTATTTCAATGCCAGTTTCTAATAAGTTATTAGGATCCGTTAATTTTAAACTAGCTGTACCACCCTTGAATAATTCTTGAAATGTTTCAGTAAAGTTTTCATTTACAATATCAAATGTCACTTTAAATTCTTTTTCCATAACATTATCCATTTCAGATATAATTTCTAAAAGAGTATTTTCAGCACTTACTAAATCATCACGTTGTTTAAGAAGAAATTCATAACGATTACTTACACGTTCATATTCTTCAATAGCACCTAAATTAACCATGCCTAGTTCTCTTATAGTTCTCTTTAAACCATTAACTTTACTTCTAGCAATACTTTCATCTAATTCTAATTTATATAAAGTTAAAGCTTTTTCATAAGTTATACTATAATCTTCACGTAAAGAGTTAAGTAAACTATCTAATTTAACATCAGCACGATTAACTAAAATTTCTAGATCTTTTAGCTCTTTGTTTTTAGCATTATATAAAGAGTTTTCTTGACGAATAGAGAAATCTAATTGTTCAATACTATCTTTTAACTCATCTTCTTTATTTTGTAAAGAAGATACATTTAAAATACAATTATCTCTTTCTTTAACCGCATTATAATACTCTTCCATAATACGTTCTTCTTCTGCACTAAGAGCGCCATTTAATGTAGCTTCTAAGCTCTTAATATCACTGGTAGTATGATCTAATTTTTCTTTTAAATTAGATAATTCTAAATTATAGTTATTAAGTGTCTCCGAAATTTCTATTTTATCTCTAGTTTGTAAATAAAGTTTATCTTCTAAAGATTTTAATGTATAATCAAGTTCATTTATTTTTTCTTCATTATCTTTAATTTTATCATGAATATCATCTAAACTCTTAAGTGTATTTTCTAGTTCATATTTTTCTGATATTACATTCTTACTAGTATTTACAGTTCCTCCAGTTAAAGAACCTCCTACGTGAATTAAACTACCATCTAACGTAACAATACGATAACTATTATTTATCTTTCTAGACACCTCATTAGCGGTATTTAAATCATCAACCAAAATAATATTACCAAGTTGATTATCAATTATACTTTGATATTTAGGTTCAACATGAACAACACTCGATAAAATACTATAACTAAAATTATTAGAATTTAATACAGATAATACCATATTATCTATTCTTTTCGGTTTAATAACATTAATCGGAAAGAAAGTAGCTCGTCCTAATTTATTATTTTTTAAATAATTTATTGCTTCTTTAGCACTATTCTCATTATCAACTATAATATTAGATACTCCAGCCCCAAGCGCTACAGAAACAGCTGTCGCATATTTTTCTTCAACCTCAATTAAATTACCAATCGTATTATGAATACCATTTAATTTAGGGTTTGATAAAATACTACGAACTGAAAAAGGTAATAATTCATTATTTTCAATTGAATTCTTTAAATTCTCTGATCTATTAATAGTAAAACTTTCTTGTTTTAAAAATTCACTTAATTTACTAGATATCATTGTACGATTTGTTTTGATATCGCTTATTTCTTTTTCTAAATCATTTATATTTTGAACTGCTAATTTTAAACGTCTTGTTTGTTCTTCATATTTATTTTGGTAATTATCTACATCATTTTGTAATTTATATTTTGTTTCATTTAATTCAACTAGTCTATTATGAACTTTCTCATCAGATGCTTCATATTTTTGACGTTCTAAAATAATGTTTTTCTCACTATTTATTTTTTCTGCTTTCGTACTATATTCTATTAAATTCTTATTATTTTCTTTTAATTCGGCATCGATCTTAGCAAGTGCTAACTTTAAATTCTCAAGTTTGGCTTCTCCTGTTACATTGCTAGAACCCATGCTTATAATTTCTTCGTTTAAAGTAGCTATTTTAGCTTTATTTTGTTGATATTCATAATTTAAATTAGTAATATCATTTACTATAAGCGCTAATTCTATTTTATCTAATTCTTCCTTAGCGTCTTGATATTTAAGAGCTACATCACGTTGTTCCTTTAATGGTTCAACTTGCACTTCTAATTCACTGATTATATCACTTACACGATCCATATTATCATGAGTCTTATCAAGTTTTTTAATAGCGTCTTCTTTTCTTCTTTTATATTTTAATACTCCCGCGGCTTCTTCTATTATAGTTCTTCTATCAACTGGTTTATTAGATATAATTTCTTCTATTTTACCTTGCGAAATAATATTAAAACTTTCTTTAGCAATACCACTATCTAACAACAGATCAGTAATATCTTTTAAACGACATTTTTCATCATTTAAATAATATTCATTAGTTCCATCTAGATAAACTCTTCTTTTAATTGAAACTTCAGTAAAGTCTAATGGAAAATACTTATCAGTATTATCAAATATTAAACAAACAGAGGCAGAATTAGAAGCATTTCTTGATTTACTACCAGAAAATATAACATCAGTCATATTCCCGTCTCCTCTAAGTTGTTTTACAGATTGTTCACCTAATACCCAACGAACTGCATCTACTACATTACTCTTTCCACTACCATTAGGTCCAACAATACCATTAATACCATCCATTAATTCGATAGTTGTTTTATCCGCAAATGATTTAAATCCAAGTGCTACTATCTTTTTTAAATACATTTTATCACTACTTTCATTTTGTTATTTATTTGTTATCTTTTTTCAGTACATGAATCAGTCAAATCAAATTTATACTTAGAGTTTTCAACTGTAATAGTAATATTCTGAGTTGTATCAATGCTTTCACCATTATTACCATTTTGTAGATCGGATATGACATAACCACCATCTATCAAAGTCTGAATTGTAGTACAATAAATATTACCATTTTTTAAAGGATAATCATTTTTATGTTCATCTACCATAGTTCTAGCACCACTTAATATTAAAGCCTTAGTAGCTTCATTAATTTCATTACCTGATCGCTTTACAACATTTACAATAGCTGGAAAAGCAATTAAAACAATCAATGATAATAATATTAAAACTCCCATAAGTTCCATTAATGTAAAACCTTGTTTTTTCATAATTCACCTATCCTATCAATATATCACCAATAGCATTTATATAATAACTAATTGCATCTTTAATTCTATAAACTTTATCTTTAAACCAATTATTTTTAGCACTACTATTATCAATTTCAATTAAAAACTGATCATCATACTCAGTAATTTCTATTTTAGTATCATATCTATTATAGTAACTTTCAATATCTTCTACAACATACGCTTCTTTTTTTCCATATATATATAATTTACCACGATTAATATAAACACTATCTTTTACAAAAAAACGCATGTATTTTTTAGCATCATCATAATTTAAAATAATGGTATCAACACTTTTCTTTTTAAAAGTTTTTCTTAATTTTTTAATAGAAAACCTTTTTCTTTTAAAGTTTTTACCATCTTTATCTTTTACTTTACTCTTCTTTTTACCATCAAATACTAAAAGATAACCTTCAGTAATATTATTATTTTTATCAATTACACTTTCTACTGTAGGATAAGAAAGCCCAATTGATAAAAGTGTACCTTTTATATTCTTACATGTATTTTTTAAATCATTAATCAATGTCATTTAAATCACCCACTATATCATTAATAATATAACTTGTACAAAGTAATCCTGCAGTAGCTGGTACAAAAGAATTAGACCCAACTGGTTGAGATATTTTTCTAGGAGACTCTGTACTACAAACAACTGGTATCTTTTTATTAATTTTATTATCGATAATAAACTTTCTTATTTTTTTAGCAAGCGGATCATAACTAGTTTTTCTAATATCAATTATCTCTAATTTACTGGGATCCATTTTATTACCTGTACCCATACTAGATATTAATTTAACTTTTCTTTTTAAACATTCTATTATTAAAGTTTCTTTAGTGGATAATGTATCACAAGCATCAACTATATAAGTAGGATTATCAGAAAATAATAAATCTATATTATCAGGAGTAATCTTATCTTCGATTATTTTAACTTGACAATCTTCATTTATCAGTTTTATTCTGTCTTGCCAACAAGCGGCCTTACTCTTTCCAATCGTCTCTTTAGTAGCAATTATTTGTCTATTTAAATTAGTAATATCTACTATATCATAATCAACTAAAATAAGTGTACCTATTCCACTTCTTGCTAAAGACTCTGCTGCATAACCACCTACCCCACCAAGTCCTAAAACTACTACTACTTGTTTTTTTATTTTTGAAATATTCATCTCGCCAACGAGTCTTTCTAAACGTTCTAACCTATTCATGAGTTTCACCTATTACATTGTAACAAATTTATCAAAATTTGACAATAAACGCATTATAATATCATAAATATTTTACTAGATAATAATCGTTTGATTGACGATAAAAATCAAAAGCGATATAATACCTTTAGGAGGAATTAAATATGTATCATTTTATAGGAATTAAGGGTTCAGGTATGAGTGCCTTAGCACAAATTATGAAAAAACTAGGATTTGAAGTACAAGGAAGTGACGTAGAAAAACACTTTTTTACTCAAATAGAACTAGATAAACTCGGTGTAAAGATCCTTCCATTTAATAAAGATAATATAAATGAAAATCTTATAATTGTAAGAGGAACAACTTTTAACGAGGATAATAATGAAGAGGTAAAACGTGCGAAAGAATTAAATTTAAAAATTTATGATTATCCTGAAATGTTAGGCGAATTAACTAGAAAATTTGAAACGATCGCTATTTGTGGAACACACGGTAAAACTACTACTACAGGAATTCTATCACATGTATTAAATAATACGATCGGTTGTAATTATTTAATTGGTGATGGAACTGGTGACGCTAATAAAAATAATAATAAATTTGTTATTGAAGCTTGTGAATATAAACAACACTTTTTGAATTATTTTCCAATTTATACAGTCATTACTAATATCGATTTAGATCATGTCGATTTTTATAAAAATATTGATGAAATTATTGCTACTTTTAGTAAATTTGTAGAGCAAACAAAAACACAAGTCATTGCATGTGGGGATGATCAAAATGTAAGAAAAATAGTAAATGATAAAATTATTTATTATGGTCTTAATGCTGATAACGATATCAAAGCAACTAATATTACGTTAAATGAAAATGGAGCTATCTTTGATGTTGTTATTAAAGAAGAATTACTTGGAACATTTAATTTACATATTTATGGAAATCATATGATTCAAAATGTTCTACCTATTATCTTCCTTGCTAATTCTTTTGGAATTAAAAAAGAAAAGATTGAAGAGTTAATTAATTCTTTTAAAGGGGTCAAAAGAAGATTTACAGAAAGTATAATTAATACCAATGTAATAATTGATGATTATGCCCATCATCCAAATGAAATAAAAGCTATGATCAATTCTGTTAGACAAAAATATCCTAATAAAAAATTAATTACAGTTTTTCAACCACATACTTTTTCACGTACTAAAGAATTCTATAAAGAATATATTGAATTATTTTCAAAAGTTGATAAAGCTTACTTTACAGAAATATATAAATCTCGTGAAAAACAAGAAGATTATCCTGATATTAAAACAAGCATTATTACAGATAATATTCCTAATTCTGAAGTAATTGCTTTAGAAGATACCAATAAATTTAAAGATTATAAAGATTCTATAATCTTAGTAATGAGCCCTAATGAATTAAAAGTATTAGTTGAAGGAATTAAAGAAATCTTAACAAACAATAAAACCATAGAATAATGTTTCTATGGTTTTTAGATTAATATTATTTATTTTTATCGGCTTCGTTTAAGCCTTCTTTTATACCTTTAGATATCTCTTTAGCGGCAATTCCTAATGTCGGTGCCATCTTTTCAACGCCCTCTTTAGCAATCGGCATAACTTGTTGTGTCGAATATGCTGCAATTTCTCTTCTATGTGCAACTAACATAATAACACCACCAAAAGCAGTTAAACCAAAACCAATTGTTGACAAAATACTACCAATTGAGAATAATCCAAATTTAGAGAACATGCTACCAGCAAAGTTGTCCATTTCAACGTCAGTACTACCAATATTATTAAATATACTACTTCCAAAGCTAAAAAATCCTAACATTGTCATCAAAGAACCTACTATAAGCATAATAATACCAACTATTAAAAGAATTTTACCAATTTTTTTAACCTTTAAATTATTTTGTTGATATTTTTCTTCACTTAAATATTCTTTATTTTCCATAAATACTAATTCCTTTCCTGAATATTTTATTATAACTTTAACATTGTTTCAAAAAATCACTTTCTATTTTTAACAATGTTTTCAAACTTAATTTGTAAATCATTACTTTTTTGTTTACTTATAAATAATAATACACTATTTTTTAAAGTTGTTAATTTATTAATATCTGTTAATTTAATATATTGTTTATTGTTAATGTTAGGTAAATCTGGATTCTCTAAACAATCATCAACAGTATATATCTTATCTGATAGATTTAAAGCATCAATATAAGAATTACTTAATTTATTATCTAATATATCAACCATATTTATAACTGATATTAATGATTTATAAGGATATTTTTGCTCTAAAGCTTTAATAATACCTTTAAGTTCTTTAGGATGATTAACTACACAATTAACAGTAGTAATATCTTTAAACTGTTGTTCAGTAAATACTTTTTTATTTGTAAAAAATTCTTTTAATGCTTTAGAAACATATTTAACTTCAATTCTTTCATAATAACAAATCCCTATTACAGATAATACATTTAAAAGCATTTGTTTACCATAAATAGGTAATTCAAAATTACCATAGTAGTTATCCTCAACATGAACTTCAAAACTAGTACCATGCTCACTATATTTTACTTCCTTAGCAATAATATCATTATCATCATTAAGTCCATAATAAAAAGTTGGTGTATTTACATTTATTAATCTTGTATAACGATCATCACCGTTTGCTAAAACCATTTTTAGAGCATTACCAGCAAATTCTTGATAAGCAAGGATTATATCATCGATATTACTATAATAATCTGGATAACTTAAATCGATATTAGTTATGATTGCATAATAAGGATTAATTTCTAAAAACTTTCTTTTATTCTCACTAGCAGGTAAGCATAGATATTTGTTTTCCTTGTCTGCAAAACCTCTACCATCACTTAACATATAATTACAACCAGCTATTTCTGCCAAAACATAAGTCATCATTTCAGTAGTTATTTCTTTACCAGTACAGCCAGAAATGGCAATAGTTTGAAACATTTCTGAAAAACGTTGCTTCATTTGGCTACAAGAATAAATTTTAAGACCTAATTCTATAGCTTTTACTAATTCTACATTGTCTTCTGGAATATCGTTTCCCTTAATAATAATCATATCCTCGTGGACATTTTCATTATTAAAAGGATAAACTTCTATATTTCGATCTTTTAAAAAAGTATCTGTTTCGGCCGGATTACTTATATCACTACCATCTACTTTATATCCTAATGTATGTATAACTTGTGCTAAAGCACTCATTTCTATATCTTTTATGCCTATTAAATGATACATAAGTCATCTCCCTATTTCTAGATTATCCTAAAAAACTAATCAATAATGGTCCTAATATTAACATAAGTATTAAAGGAACAATAAATATAACTGATACCATACTAATCTTATTTGGTATTTTAGCAATCTCTCCCTTTATCTCAAGGATCTGCTTATCTCTTAAGAATTCTACTTGATCATACATAGTGCCAACAATACTATTTCCAAATACATTTGTCTGCGTAATACTTAATATGATGTTATTAATTGTTTCTGACGGAATTCTTTTCTTCATATCTTGTAATGATTCTACTAATGATTTACCAAAATTCATCTCAAATAAAGTTTTTTCAAATTCATGAGATAATTCAGAATCAACATTTTTAACGGTTACTTCTAAAGCGTTTTCTAAGTTTCGCCCTGATTCTAAAGTTAAAGTTAAAATTTCGAAAAAATATAAAGCTTCTTTATCTAATTTCTTAGTACGGATTTTAAGATTTCTCGTGATAAGAATGTAATAAAAAGCATAGTAATAGCACACAGTAAAAACTGGCGCCAAAACAAAACCAAATTTGGTATAATATAAGATTAACAGAAAAACTATAATACTAGTAATAAAACGAATATTCATAAAACTAATAGCAGTTAAAGTCCGTCTATCACCTAACATATTCATTTTATCTTCAATCTGTTTAATATCTTTTTCTCTATATATCTTACGAATAAACTTATTTCGATAATTATTACTCATAAAATCACATCCTTACTTTCATAATCCACCTAATAAAAATAATATAAATGATATAATATAAAATCATAAATGCCATCATAATAATACCAAATGGATTTGTAAATAATGGTATGAAATAATCTGGACTAATAACACTTACAAATATGATAAATAATACTGGAACAAAGAAAAGTACATTGACAATAATTTTTGATCCACCCGTTAAAGAGTTCAATTCTAAACGAAGTTTTTTCTTACTAACTAATGTCTTTTCAATAGAATCAAATACTCTAATAATATTACCACCAGTTTTATTGATTATCGATAAAGAAGCAGTTAAATAAGTAACTTCTTCTAACCCAACACGTTTAGAAAATCTTCTAAATACTTCCTCTACTCCTAATCCTAGATTAATCTCCATATACATCTTATCAAATTCTTTAGCAATCGGGCCAGACAACTCTGTACTCACTAAAGATATAGCTTGCGTAATGCTACGACCAGATTTAAAAGCATTATTCATAATTACAATGGCTTGCAATAAATCGTTTTCTAGACTTTTTCTATGTAGTTTATATTTAGAAACAAATAAGATATCCGGTAATATGAAGCCAATCAATAAAGGAATCCAAATCTCATAGAATCCCATTAGTTTAAGTTGTAATGCTTTAGAACAAGCCGCAACAAATAACAAGAAGAAAGCTGTAATAAACTTTACCACTACAAAATCCATACCGGTTTGTAACTCGAATAAGTCTTCATATTTTTCATATTTTTTACTCAGTTTATTTAAAAATACCGATTTATCAAAAGCTGGTTTAAATGAATTAATTAAACGTTTAAAGAAACCTCTAATACTATCATAAAGAGAACCTTTATCGTCATTTAAAGGACTAATACTAAATTTTTCAATTCTTTTTTCTAAATTTAAACTACGATTATATCTTACAATACACGCTACTACAAACATGAGTACTATCAAAATAAAAGATTGAAATACAAATAGTAAAGCAGGATCTTCAACTACATTAATATATACACTTTTTGATGTGGTATTACCTGCTTTATCACTAACTGTATATGTAAGTCTTTTCTTACCAACTGATTCAAAATCTAATTCATCAGCGTTCGTAATAATATAGCTATTTAAATCGCCATCGATATTATCAGTAGCTTTAACACCACCCATAATATCGATTGTTCCGCCTTTAATAAGAGTTAATGTTTCATCACCAACTGTTAAAATTGGTTTTTCTTTATCGATTACATATTCGCAACTAGTTTCATTTACTACAGTACCATCTGTTAAATGTTTTTCTAACTTAACATGATAAATACCCGTAGAATCTAAAAATATATTGGTAAGTCGATTGCCATCAATTGTAACAGTTCTAACTAAATTAGAATTTTTATATAAATTATAAGTATAATAAACTGTATCACTACTTGGTACATAGGTTATTTTAATATTATTATTTGATGGTAAACTACAATGCTCTGTATTAAACCCAACATAATTATTCATGACTATCACCTCTTACCCAAATATATCTTTTAATGTTTCAATACCTCTATATGTAATTTTCTTATAAACACTAGGAGTTCTTTTATTCATCATAAATTCTCCTATTACTTCACCTTTATCTGTAAGGCCAGTTTGTTTAAAACTAAATATTTCTTTTAATTTAATCATGTCATCATTAAACCCTACTACTTCACAAATACTAGTAACTTTACGACGACCATCTGTTAATCTACTAACCTGAATGACTAAGTCAATAGCGTTCTCTATATATTCACGAATAGCTTTGACAGGTATTTCCATACCGGCCATTAAAATCATAGTTTCTAATCTATTTAATGCATCTTCCGGACTATTAGCGTGCATTGTTGTTAAACTTCCGTTATGGCCTGTATTCATGGCTTGCAACATATCAAAAGCTTCTTTACCACGAACTTCACCAACAATTATACGATCAGGACGCATACGTAATGAGTTAATAACTAAATCACGGATTGTGACTTCGCCTTCCCCTTCATAATTAGTAAGACGAGTCTCTAATGATATAACGTGATTCTGTTTTAACTTTAATTCAGCAGCATCTTCAATAGTAATGATACGTTCATCATTACCAATAAAGGAAGATAAACAGTTTAATAATGTTGTTTTACCACTACCAGTACCACCACATATAATAATGTTTAATTTAGCTTGAACACTGGCTTCTAAGAATCTAGCCATATAAGGAGTTAATGCACCAGTACGTAAAAAATCATCAATATTCGCTAATTCTTCTTTAAACTTACGAATAGTTAGAATTGGTCCGTTTAAAGAAAGAGGAGGAATTACTGCATTTAAACGTGATCCATCAGCAAGTCTAGCATCCACCATAGGACTAGCTGTATCTATCGTTCTTCCAATCGGTTGAATCATTCTTTGAATAGTTCTAATTATATGATCTTCATTAATAAAGGAAACACTAGTATCACGAACTACATGGCCATCTATTTCTACATATATTTCATCAATTCCATTAACCATGATTTCAGTTATATTAGGATCCTTAAGTATCTCTGTAAGAGGACCACATCCATTCATTTCATTATCTATTAAGTTATATAAATGATTTCTTTCTACCGTAGACAAATCGTATCCTTCAACTGACTTATCTATCTGTTTTTTAATATCTTCATTTCTAGTTAATACTGAATTATTATCAATAAGAGCTTGAATTATTTTATTACGTAATTCTTCAAGCAAAGATTTATTTTTAAATTCATTATAATCATCATAACTATCTTTAATATGACTATCTAAATCTACTTCAAATTCATCAATAAAAGTTTTTTTTGCCATAATTCACCTACTTATCTTCCTTTAAAAAATCGGAAATAATATCTTCAAATACCATATATTTTTGTGGATAAATTAATGATAAAATTTTACCATCGATCACATACTGATCAATATTTCTCTGATAAAAATTACTAGATATTGTATAATCTATATTATCACCTAATATATTATTAATATCATAATTTGTAAAACAGCTACGATTTTTATCAATAGAATTATTCATAATAATGCGATAATTATTTTTATTCATATCTTTATAAATAGAAACCATACTACGCATACTCTTTAAATCTACTAAATTATTAGTTACTAAATATAATATTAAATCACTATTATCAAGCGCTAAAAGATTGATATCACTTAAAGAATGTGTTGTATCAATTAATATAAAATCATAACGTGTACTGGCTTTTTTAATAACTAATGATAAATATTTATTCTTAATTTTATTAGCAAGTCTTGGGTCTTTTGGTGCTGGAATAATATCTATATATTCATTATAAGAGCAAACATAATTTTCAATATTATCAAATCTATTCATATACATATCGTTAATAAGACGATACAGATCTGTTGTAATATCAATATTAAGAGATGGAGCAATGGCTCCACTATATAGATCTAAATCTAAAATTAAAGTTTTTTGTTTTCTTAAAGATAGAACGCCTGCCAAATTTAAAACAGTAGTTGATTTACCGGTTCCACCTTTTACTGAAGTAACTGTAATAACATGTGCTTTCTTTATAGCCATTATATCCCTCTATTCCTTGCTGATAACTAATTTATTATCATTTATATATCCATAAAAAGAATTGTGAATACCATATATATTATTTTTAAATAATGATTTAAAATTACCACTATATGTTTTTTCTACAGTAACATATATATATTCATTATCAATGTTAACAATAATACTTGAAGTATCTTTAATATTCTTAGAGATAAGTACTTCAATCTTATTTTTTATATCTATATCATTTATATTTTCTAATCCATATTGAATAGCTTCTTTTATAGAACTTTCTATATGTTTATCTTCATTATATAAAAGGCCTATATCAATAACGAGTGCAAATAAAGTAAGAAAAACTGGAATAAGTAAAACAAATAGAACTAATACTTGACCTTTTTTATTCATAATAGATAGTTCTTTCTACTTTTATTTCATAAGGGTCTTTTAATATAACTTTTAGACCTGGTGTAAGAATCTTAATATCTTTTGTTAATACTATTTTTACAAAATCGGCATCTTGTTCATATTGTACTTTAGCTTCTTCAGTTGAAAGATATTTTTCTAATTCTGTCTGCTCGTTATTTTTATAAAGTTCTACTACTGTATCTAAAGAGCTTTCTAAAGCATATTTTTTATAAATAATATTACCAAAATCAACCATGCTTAGTAAGATAAGTAAAAGGATTGGCAAAATAATTATAAATTCTACTAATGATTGACCCCTATTCTTCTTCATTATAACAGTCTCCTACCATAAATAAATTATATCAAAAAAACTTATATTTAACAATCGTTTAAAGAAAAATAGAGTAACTTTTTATTACTCTATACATTTATTTATTATTTTCTACTTATCTGCACAACTATAAAAGTTATCACTAGTTATATCTTTACAAGTTCCACTTT
>CANTWP010000003.1 GCA_947853245.1 uncultured Bacilli bacterium
TCGTTGGAACTAATATCACATCTACTACTAACGATCAGGTTTACTTTTCTACCGAGAAATCAACTTTAAATGTGGAGGATTAGATGAAGAATTAAGAGACGAGCGCGATTTATTTACCGTAAGTAGTGCGATTGGAAATGGTGAATTAACATACCCAGTTGGTTTATTCACGCAAGATGAGGCTTATTTGGCTGGTGGCCGAGTAAATGTTATCAACTCAAATTATTATTTAACGATTGGCAGTCGTTACTGGCTTATGTCGCCATCTTATTTGCATCTGGGTTATTGTTTTTCTTTCATTTCGTTCGTGCGCTCGACTGGTAACCTGAATACGGATACTTCGACTAATGAGATCGGCGTCCGACCAGTTGTCAATCTTCGTTCAGATATTCTGATTACCGAAGGAACTGGAACACAAACCGAACCATACGAAATCGTAGTGCCATAGTAAAATAATTTTTATTTTAAATATAATATAACTCTTATCTAGTAAAGTTTTTTGATTATCTAAGTTTTGTCAAATATAAAAAATTCAAAATTTTAAATTTGAAATCTTTATGTTCAACATTATACGTGTTATAATTAATTCGTAGGTGTTTGTATGGAAAATAAAGAAATTGAAAGAAGCATAATAAAAAAATATCGTAAAGATATTTGGGCTAAATTTATTAAAGCTATTAAAGAATATGAACTTATAAAAGACGATGATGTTATCGGTGTATGTCTTTCTGGTGGTAAAGATTCAATGTTGATGGCTAAATGTTTCCAAGAATTAAAACGTCATGGTAAGATAAATTTTGATTTACATTTTATTGCGATGAATCCAGGATATAGTAAGAATAATGTTGATAAAATATTAGAAAATAGTAAACATTTAGAAGTGCCAATTGAAATGTTTGATAGTCCTATTTTTGAATATGTTAATACATTAGAAGAATCTCCTTGTTATGTATGTGCTCGTATGCGTAGAGGCTATTTATATGGTAAAGCTAAAGAACTAGGTTGTAATAAAATAGCACTTGGTCATCATTATGATGATGTATTAGAGACAATTTTACTTAATATTTTTTATGGTGGTGAAGTAAAGACTATGATGCCTAAACTTCATAGTAAGAACTTTCCTGGTATGGAGTTAATAAGACCCCTTTATTTTGTTAAAGAATCAAGTATTAATTCTTGGAAGAAGTTTTGTGAATTAGATTTTTTAAATTGTGCTTGTAGATTTACCGAAGAAAACTATCAAGAACATCAATCGAAATCTAAACGATACGAAATGAAAAAATTAATTGAACATTTACGAAAAGTAAGTCCTTATATTGAAGATAGTTTATTTAAAAGTGTAAGTAATGTTAATCTAGATGCAGTAATGGGTTACCGTAAAGATGATGAAAAATATTACTTTTTAGATAATTATGATGAACAAATGTAGTATTTTGTGTTATAATGAAAAAAATAGAAGAGGTTGAATTATGAATAATAAAAGTGAACTGGAAAGATTAGATGAAGAATTAGCATTTAAGATTACAGTGGATGGAAAAGAAGTTGTTTGCTATATTCTTTTGACGTTTGATAATCCTAATACTGATAAAAAGTATATTGTATATACTGATGGAACAAAAAATGAAGATGGAACAATGGAAGTTTTAGCTTCTATATATAATATTATTGATGGTGAAATAAAATTAGAGGAAATTATGACTGATGCTGAGTGGGATATGGTTGATGAAATGTTAGCAAAAGTGAGTGAAATCAATGAATAAGGAAACTCTACATATATTTTACGATCCTAGTCTTCAAAAAATTAAAATCCAAATATCTTCAAAAGATGGATTATATCTACCAACTTCAGCATGGCAAGATATTTTAGTATCTTTAATGGATAACAGTAGTTTTAAAAGAACATGTTCTAGAGATGATCTTGTTGTAGAGTATTCTGATATTGTAGTTAAAATTGATAATTGGAAAGAGTGTGCTAAATCACCTCTCGTTAGTAGATATATCATGAAAACAGTTTCTAAACAACAACAAGCTCGTATTCAAACAGTTAGTAAACATAATGAAACAGTTCTTGCGAGTAAAAAGAATGTTACTGTTGTAACTAATTCTAGTGATAAAGAATTAATTCCATTAGCAATTAGTAAGGCTTTAAAAGAAAAACATGATAAAGCTTTTAATGAGTTTGAACAACAAGCTCTAAAGAAAAGTCAACAAGTTAATAATAGTTCTAAGAAGGAATCTTTAAAGGTAAAACGTAAGAATAAATATCGTATAGCTGTACCATTAATTACTGGTGCTTTAGTTCTTAGTATTTTATCTCAACCAGCTATGTTTAAAGAAGATAAAAATATTGTTCCAGAAGAAAATATTCCAGTAGAAAATGTTAGTGTTGAACCAACTGGTATTCCAATGTCTACTAATGTAATGGATATTAATGATAATTTTCAAATAGGTTTAGATATAAATGATATAGTTCAACCAAATTTTTTGGTTAGTAATTATAGTGAAGATGTTAATCTAAAATATGAAGATCGTTCGGAAGAAGATAAAGCAATTGAAACTAAAGTAAAATACGGAGATTTAATTGAAAAATACGCTAAAAAATGTGGAATAGATCCTAAAATTGTTTTAGGAATTGCTACGCAAGAATCGGGTAATCATGAATTAGGATTACGCTCTGGTAGTAAAGGTGGCTTAATGCAGATCGAAGCATCTTATTGGCAAGGTAAAGAAGTTACTTATTATGATTTTGATGATAAAGAATATTATGTTATTAAAATAGATGATAATATTAACAATGTTGAAAATAATATTTTAGTTGGATGTGCTTTACTTCAAAATGAACTTAGAATATTTAATTATAATATTTTATTAGCAATCCAAAGTTATAATATGGGCTATAGTAATATGAGTAAGATTCTAGATGCTACATCAGCTCAAACTGGTTTAACAAAAACACAAATAATTAATGATGAAAATTGTTTGGATTGGCTTAAATATACTAATGTAGTTAATCAAGGCGATCCTAATTATGTTAATAATGTTTTATCTTGGACAGGATTTGGCTATAGTTTTTATGAACTTTCTTGTCAAAAGGAGAGTGGTGATGTAAAAATATGTACTACATTACCAATTGGTCCCAATAACGTAAAAGCGGTGAAGTAAAGTAAATGTTGGAAAAATTTTAGAGAAAATACAAGTTATACAATTAATTTG
>CANTWP010000004.1 GCA_947853245.1 uncultured Bacilli bacterium
AACAAACCACCGGTAGCAATATATAATTCTAAATCAAAATCATATGAAAAAAAATCATATCTAAAAATATATAAAATTAAAGTAATAATAACTGAATTAATAATAGATATTATTTTGGTACTATTCATTTTACGTTTGTTATTACTAGTTAATCGTAATATTAAAGGAAAAGCTAAATATACACCTATTAATAATAATATAAACTCTAATTCAAAAATCATTTGATCACCGCCTTAAACTCGAAAAATAAATAATCATGTGATTTACACGAAAAAATTACTCTATTATCTTATTCTTTATAAAATCACAATTTTCATATTTAGACTTAAAATGATAAATAATATCATTTACAAGATTATCAAATTTTTCAGTATCTTCTGGTAGCATATTACCATGTAACAAATCGCTTTTTACAAAAATATATGAACAGTATACTGTAGCCATTATTTCAAATGAAAATCCACCAATCTCCTCATAATCATGACCTACTTTAATTACTTTTAACATCTCCAAAAAAAATTCAATAAATTTTTCTTCTCTTTTTTCAGCTTCAAATTTTTTGGAATGTTTAGCAATTTCAGTAACTCCATACATAATCATGTAATAAACGTCTTCATCACTATACTTAAATAATAATAATTCCCTGAACAATGCGAAATGAAAAAGCATTGTTATTTCACAAAAACTATCTTTATCTAATTTTAAATTATATAAAAACTTTGTTTTTTGTATAACTTGAAATAAATCTTCAGTATCATTACATGCTTCTTCATACATATAATCTAAAAATGCATTTATAGAACAGCTAATACCTGAATAATTTTTATGTTCAATATTTAATGGTTCTAAATTATTAATATCTTTACCATCAAAGTGTTTAAAAAGCATAATTTCATTGAAAAAATCATCAATTAATAGCATTTGTTTTTTATTATTTAAATTACCAGTCATAAAATCAACAATATTAACAATGTAATTCTTTTTCTTCGCAGTATCTTTTTCTCTTAATTTTTTTAATTCAACAACATATATTTTATTTAATTGTTTTTTTAAAGAATCATATGATTTACATCCTAATAACTGATATAACAAATTAAATAAATATGGGAATTTTTCATTTAATAAACCATATGTCATAAAACATTCTAAAAGATTATAATCAATATTTTTAGGCTTTAAATTAAATAAATCGTTTTGAAAAACAATATTTTGATATCCTTGTACTTTATTATCTTTATCATCAGATAATAACAATAAATAATCTAATAAATGATCAATATTATTTAATTCCATAATCTTCCACTTTGACTTTTTAATCATCCCTTTTAAGACACCGTAATCAATTTTTAATTTGCCATCTTGTAAATCATTATACTTTTTATATATAGTTTTATAAGTGTTATCTAAATTATTTCGTATATTTTGATAAATTGAATCAGAATTTTCAAATAAAATATTAGTAAAATTATCACCATCGTCATTTATTTTTTTTTATAATCCTAAATGTATTCCTAGAAATTATAGATTTTTCTTTTTCATAATCAACACAAACCTTACTACGATCATTATAATACTTCTCTAAAAACTCACATTTCTCTCTAGGGGTTGAAACGTCTTCATTGTCCATTATCTTTTTCAAGCCTACAAGAAATAATACAATTCCAACAACAATTAAAAATAAACCTTTTTCACCAAGAATTAATCCTAATATAAAATTAAAAATACCATACCAAATCATAAACCCTCACCATAAAAAATAAATTCACCCCATAATATAACGTTAAATATTTTATAATAAATACTAATCACATCTTACTGTTTGCCCCAATAAATTACTACACTTTGTTTCATTATCTTCCACACTAACAAATAGAGGATATGTTAATACTAAATATATAATCAATATTACAACTCCTATAGTTATAATTTTATCCCTCATTTTATCCTTCATTTTATCACCATCTTTTCTTTATCATTACTAATATATAGTTTTGCCATCTGAAGTTATAAATCTAGTTTATCATAATATTTATTTTTAAAATTAAAATATAACTCTTTTTGATAATCATCTAAATAATTTAATGTTTTATCATAAATATAATTAGGAACGCCATAGAATTGTGCTGCCATAGCACCACATATTGCTCCTATAGTATCGCTATCACCACCTATACTTATAGCATTTCTAATAGCGTCTTCAAAATTAATAGATTCTAAGAACGCTAAAAACGCTTGTGGTACTGTTTCTGAACAAGATATTTTAAATCTATAATTTTTTTGTAATTCTTTCATAGTAAAATCTATTGGATAATAATTTTCAATAAAATATTCTTTTAATTCTTCCTTAGTAAATCCTTCTTTTATTAAATAAATCATCATAGCAACGGCTTCAGCACCTTTTATACCATCAGGATGATTATGAGAAACACTAGTAATTTTAAAAGATATATCCTTTAATTCTTCTTTATCTCTAGCTGCTATTCCTACAGGGCTTATTCGCATTGCTGCACCATTACCATAACTATTATATGGTTCATGATTATCTGTCTTTATCCATTCAAAAAATCTTCTTCCAAAACCACATTGTTGATATTTTCGACCTACTTCCACCATATTATCAATCGCTATATTACTTAAATTATTATAATTACCATTAGCTTCTATTAATACTTTGGAAATTGCTAATGTCATTATAGTATCATCAGTTGCTCTACACCCAGGATGAAAAAATACAAAATCTTTTTTTCGACAATTATTTAATTCAAATCTAGAGCCAACTATATCCCCTACCATAGTACCTACTAATATATCTTTTTTAGAATCACATAATATACTTTCAAATTTATTTAATAATTCAAATATATATTCTTTTTTTATTAAAGTTTTTATCCATTTTTCTGGAATATTATATAATCCATAAATAATACCTGCCATAGAACCACATATTGCTCCTATAGTATCTGTATCATTACCTAAGTTAATAGATACTATAATTGCATCTTTATAATTATCTGTATTTAATAATACCCAAAGAGATGCTTCTAAGGTATCAACTATATAACCACTGGAAGATATATCATCTAAACTATATTTAGATATATCTTCCTTAAGTATTCTTTTATATACTTCTACACTTTCTTTACTATAGGATTTTAGATTAAGTTTCTTTATTTTATTATAACTTTCATGCTTATCATATCCATTTAACAAATATAAAACATATTTAATATATATATAACAACCTAGTCTACTTATTTCATGTGCATGCGTTAATGAAGATATATTATTTACTAAATTAATTATTTCTTTTTCATCAGTTATGTTTTTATAATATATATAATATGCAAGTGGCAATATTCTCATCAGTGAGCCATTCCCATTAAAGTTAATATCCTTTAATCCACAATCGATTGGATTACTATTATTTTTATAATTATTTATTGCTTTTAAACAAGTTCTTCCTATATCAAATACTTTACCTTCTGGTGTATATTTACCTAATTCTACCCAATCTTTAAAATTATTCATTATATCAAAATAATCTATATCACTTTTATTGTTAATAGAATCAATTAAGCATAAAGTCATAGATGTATCATCAGACCAAGAACCTGCCGGAACAGAATGAGCACCATATCCTATCATTTTTGTTACTGGGTTTTCTAACAATTTTTCTCTAATACAAAATTCAGTAGGTACTCCCATCGCATCTCCTACTATAAAGCCTATCAATCCATCAAATATTTTAGACACATCATCACTTCCGTTACTTATAAATATTATATATTAATTTAAAACAAATGAAAAGATGCGGTTATTAAAATTCGCATAAAGACATCAAATATTTGTTTAAGATATATTGATAAGCAATATTTATAAGGTTTAAAGAGACTTTATTAATCAAAATAATCATAAAAAAACAACTATCAAATGAAGTGGTTCTCTATCTTTTATCTGAACCATTATAGTTGTTATTGAAGACAAACATGCTGTTATAAAAATGCATCATTAACAAATTATGATGCGAATTTTTGTCAACTTAATTATGTTATATATTTAAACTTTTTCAAATATAAATTATTAATACTTTTTATATTGTTTTATTTAAAAGATAATGATATATTAATATTGTGAAAGGTTGTTACTAAAACCTTATAGGCTCCATCTGAAAAAATCGTCGCACCAATTGCGATGTTAATGATTAAATCTATCGAAAAGATAGATTTTTTTGTGCCTTCCCCACGTTATGCTTGGAAGTATGCAGATAATCTATCCTAAAAAGGAAGGATGGATAAAATGATTAGTATTATTAAAGAAGAAATTGAAATGAGTGATTACCTAAAAAAGAAAGTTATTTGGGCTTGTAATTTTAACAACACTACTCCCATAATTAAAAATGGTAGTCTATTAAAGTTAGAACCTACTAATATTGCCTATATAGAGCCTCACAGAATAACAATTAATAATAAACTATACTTATTATTCAATGGGTGTGAATATGCGTATATTGGTAATTTAAA
>CANTWP010000005.1 GCA_947853245.1 uncultured Bacilli bacterium
ATATCATACTGCTTTTATTTTTCTTATCTTTTTAGTCTCACATCATTTACAATTATACAGTAATGACTTTAAAGTTAACCAAAAAGATGGTTATATAGTATATGATATTTTATTAAATAATGTTGGATATAAACTTTATAAATCTGTTGTAAATAGTTTTTTCTTGATACCAGATAATTTTAATGGTTTTAATAAATAATTTAATGATATAATGTATTTTGGAAGAAATGAGTTTGGCTGTTCATTTCATAAAATAATCAATGATGAAGGTAAGATTTTTTTTGACTATTATGATTCATCCGCTACATTTATGGAATGCCCAGATGAACTGCATGCTACTTATAGAAATGAAACTTGTAGTGATAATCAACTATTACAAGAGTCTTTTGAAACTAGTGAAAAATCCTTTATAGCTTATATAAATAGTAAGGATTATTTGAAATTATTAAAAGAAAAAAAATACTGATAGAATTAGCTTATTAGAAGTATTAAGAAATGCTAAAATGACCTTATACAGGAATGTATCAGGCAATATGTTAGAAAGACTTAGCTTTTTTGTTGAAAATCCATATTATGATTATGAAATAATTGATGATCAAAGTAGTTCTTTGTTTGAAATTATTGATAATATATTAATTAAAAATAAAATACTTAATAAAAAGAAATTTTAGATTTTTTTTTTGACATTCTTTTTTTAATTAAATTGCTACAATATGAATATAATGAAGCGAGTGATTATATGAAAAAGAGATTTAGAACAAAAAAAGAGTTAAAGAATATTTTGAAAGTAATATTGATATTAATAATATTATTAATAATTTATTTTTTTATGTCTCACTTAGTATCTAAAATAAATTTTAATTTTGATAATGAAACATTAATTTTTTATATTTTAGAAGATTCAAATCATCATTTACCAAGAAAAAATAATGTTAATAAATTATTTTTAAAAACTATTTATAAAATTGATATTACCAATCCTATAACATTATTACAGAATACTTCACATTATATAGAAAATAAAGAAGAAACTATTTTAGTTTATAATAAGGATTATCAAGAAGAAATAACACCAGTTATTAAAGATGAAAATGATCAACCGTTGGTATATATTTATAGTACACATCCAACAGAAACTTTTAAGAATACAGAATTAAGTATTCACAATATCGAACCTAATATAAAGGAAGTGTCTTTTGTTTTAAAAGAAAAACTAGAAAACTTAGGTGTTAAAACTATTGTAGAAGAAGCTTCTATTCCAAATTATTTAAAAGAACATAATTATAATTATAATCAAAGTTATATAGCTAGTCGTTATTATGTAGAAAAGGCAAACAAAAATAATCCTAATATAGATTTATTTATCGATTTACATAGAGATGCTCTTGAATATAAGCATTCTGTGGCAACGATTGATAATAATAAGTATGCTAAAATAATGTTTGTAGTTGGTTTAAATCATGATGATTATCAAAGTTCACTAAATGTTGCTGATAAATTAAACAAATATTTAAACAAGAATTATTCAGGGATAAGTCGGGGGATATATCAAAATAAAAGTGCTACTTATAATCAAAATGTTACTAATAATATGATTTTAATTGAATTAGGAGGTAATAATAATGAGCTGTCTGAAGTATTAAATAGTGTAGATGCATTAGCGTCTGCTATAAAGGAGCTTTTATATGAAAACTGAAACAAAACAAGAACTAGGAAATAAGATATTTAGAAGATTTTGGTTTGTAATGTTTTTAATATTTTTAACTTTATATATATCACAAGCATCTGGTTATTATGAATATGAGATTAGTAAAAAATCTACTTTTACTACTGAACAAATAAAGAAGTTTGAACAAGATATTAAAGATGGTAAAAATATTGATATACAAGAGTATATGGAAAATACTAATAAAAATTATCAAAATAAATTATCAAAAATGGCTTTATCTCTTTCGGAAACTATATCTAAATATACTAAGTTAGGAATAGAAAAATTCTTCTCTGTGATCGGTAATGCTATGGAAGATGGTAAATAATAAGATGTTATCTATAACAACAAAAACTTAAAAAATTATTATTAAAAAAATATCCAAAATATGATATAATAACTGTGCTTTAGAAAGACGTGATGTTATGGATAAAATTATAGTTAAAAATGCAAGAGAAAATAATTTAAAGAATGTTAGTATAGCACTTCCAAAAGATAAACTTATTGTTATGACGGGAGTCAGTGGTAGTGGTAAAAGCAGTTTAGCATTTGATACAATTTATGCTGAAGGACAAAGAAGATATGTTGAAAGCTTAAGTGCTTATGCTAGACAATTTTTAGGAGGTACTGATAAACCAGATGTGGATTCAATTGAAGGATTAAGTCCAGCCATTAGTATTGATCAAAAAACTACTAGTAAAAATCCACGTAGTACAGTTGGAACAGTAACTGAAATATATGACTATTTACGTCTTTTATTTGCGCGTGTTGGTGTACCATACTGTCCTATTCATAAAAGACCAATAACCAGTCAAAGTGTAGAAGAAATGACTAATCAAATTCTGAAATTAGAGGTAGGTACTAAAATCAGAGTACTTAGCCCTGTTGTTCATGGTGATAAAGGCACACATAAGGAATTACTTGCAGATCTTTTAAAAGGCGGTTATTCCAGAGTTCGTATTGATGGGGAAGATTATGAACTAGAGAGTATAAAAGAGTTAGAAAAAAATAAAAAACATAACATTGAAGTAGTAGTAGATCGTTTAATTATGAAAGAAGATATTCGCAGTAGACTTTATGGGTCTATCGAAACTGCTTCTAAATTATCAAAAGGAAAAGTTGTAATTGATGTTATTGGTAGTGATGAAATAGTGATGAGTGAAAAATACGCTTGTCCTGATTGTGATTTTTCATTGCCAGAATTAGAACCTCGTATGTTTTCTTTTAATGCTCCATATGGCGCCTGTACAGAATGTAAAGGATTAGGTATAAAACAGAAGATTGACATTGATTTAATTATTCCTAACCCAGAACTTAGTATTAATGCTGGTGGTATCAATACTTTAAATGTAGAAGATGGAATAGTGGCTACTCAAATTAATACTTTGGCCAAATATTATGATATTGATCTTGATAAACCAATTAAAGATTTAGGTGAAGATAAGTTGAATATTATTCTTTATGGTACAAATGAATTATTAGAATATAATTATGTATCTAAGAATGGTAATACTAGAAATACTAGAGAAGTTTTTGAAGGTATTATTCCGAACTTAGAAAGAAGATATATAGAAACAAAAAGTAATTGGATTCGTGATTGGATTGAAGGATATATGACAGAGTTAGAGTGCCCTAAGTGCCATGGCTCTAGACTTGATGCTTCTGTATTATCAGTTTTAATAGGTGGTAAAAACATTTACGAAGTAACTTTACTAAGTATTCGTGATTTACATAAATTTATTAATCATTTAAAACTTACTAAGGAACAAGAGGAGATTGCTAGATTAATCATAAAAGAAATAGATTCTAGATTATCTTTCTTGATTAATGTTGGTTTAGAATATCTAACGCTTGCTAGAAGTGCAGGAACGTTAAGTGGTGGCGAAGCTCAACGTATCAGGCTTGCTACACAGATTGGTTCTAGGTTAACTGGTGTACTTTACGTTTTAGATGAACCTAGTATTGGTTTACATCAAAGGGATAATGCTCGCTTGATAAATTCTTTACTTGAAATGCGTGATTTAGGTAATACCTTAATTGTTGTAGAACACGATACTGATACGATGTTAGCAGCAGATTATTTAGTTGACATTGGTCCAGGTGCTGGTTTACATGGTGGTAAAATCATGGCGGAGGGAACTCCAATAGAGGTAATGAATAATCCAGATAGTTTAACCGGCAAATACTTACGAGGAGATTTAAAAATTGATTTACCTACTAGTAGACGTAAAGGTAATGGCAATTATTTAGAAATTAAAGGAGCCAGTGAAAATAACTTAAAGAATATTAATGTCAAGTTTCCACTTGGAACCTTAACTTGTATTACTGGTGTCAGTGGTAGTGGTAAAAGTAGTTTAATTAATGAAATACTTTATAAAGTTGTTGCTAATAACTTATATAAAACAAAAGAAAAACCAGGTAAATATAAAGAAATTAAGGGTTTAGAAAATATTGATAAAGTAGTAGATATTTCCCAAACACCTATTGGTAGAACCCCACGATCTAATCCTGCAACTTATACAGGTGTGTTTGATGATATTCGTGATGTATTTGCGAGTACTAAAGAAGCAAAAATTCGCGGTTATGATAAAGGACGTTTTTCATTTAACGTTAAAGGTGGTCGTTGCGAGGCTTGCTGGGGTGATGGTGTTAAAAAGATTGAAATGCATTTTTTACCTGATGTATATGTACCTTGTGAGGTTTGTGGCGGTACACGTTATAATCTAGAAACGTTGGAAGTAAAGTATAAAGGTAAGAGTATCTATGATGTTTTAGAAATGCGTGTAGAAGAGGCCTTAGAATTCTTTGAGAATGTTCCAAAAGTTAAAACTAAATTACAAATGTTAGTAGATGTAGGACTTTCTTATGTAAAATTAGGACAGAGTGCTCCAACATTATCTGGTGGTGAAGCAGGACGTGTTAAACTTGCTAAAGAATTACAAAAGAAACCTACAGGAAAGAGTTTGTTTATTTTAGATGAACCTACAACTGGGTTACATACTGACGATATAAAAAAATTACTTGTTATTTTACAAAGAATAGTTGATAATGGTGATACCGTAATTGTTATTGAACATAATTTGGATGTTATTAAAGTAGCGGATTATATTATTGATTTGGGCCCAGAAGGTGGCGATGAAGGTGGTAAAATAATTGCTAAAGGTACACCAGAAGAAGTAGTTCAAGTAGAAAATAGTTATACAGGGCAATTTTTAAAGAAATACTTAAATTAAGTTATAATGTAAAGTTATAACTTTTTTGTATTTTAATTGAAATTAAGAGTTATTTTAAGATAAAAAAATAATAAAAGTATAAAACTTGATATTTAGAGGAAGTGATAATATAGTAAATAAAAATTTGTAGGTAAAAGTTAAAATACTGTAAAATAAAGTTTATAGATATTTAAAAAGACTCTTTTGACTATAAATTACTAAAGTGATTTAATTATTACTGGAGGCGATT
>CANTWP010000006.1 GCA_947853245.1 uncultured Bacilli bacterium
CTGTTGGAGAAGGTTGGATACAAGATAATGATGTATTAGATACTTGGTTTTCCAGTGCATTATGGCCTTTTTCAACATTGGGTTTTCCAGAAGATACTAACTTATTAAAAAGATATTATCCTAATAATGTTCTTGTTACAGGTTATGATATTATTCCATTCTGGGTAAATAGAATGACTTTTCAAGGTTTACATTTCACGGGAACTAGACCTTTTAAAGATTGTTTAATTCATGGACTTATTCGTGACAAACAAGGCAGAAAGATGTCTAAGTCACTTGGAAATGGTGTAGATCCTATGGATGTTATTGAAAAATATGGCTGTGATTCATTAAGATTTTTCTTAGCGACTTCTACTGCTCCAGGGATGGATTTAAGGTATGATGAAGAAAAAGTAGCTTCTACTTGGAATTTTATTAATAAACTATGGAATGCATCTCGTTTTGTGATTATGAATATAGAAGACTTAACAAAAGATAGTTATGATCCAATTAATAATTTAAGTATGCCTGATAAATGGATTATTCATAAAGCTAATAATTTAGTAAAAACCGTTCGAAAGCATATGGATAATTATGAATTTAATGTAGTAGGAACAGAACTTTATAACTTTATTTGGGATGATTTTTGTGATTGGTATATTGAACTTTCTAAAATAAATATGAATAAAACTACTAAGAGTGTTCTTTATAAAGTATTAAGTATGATTATTAAAATGTTACATCCATTTATGCCTTATGTAACAGAAGAAATATATGGTATGTTGCCAATAAAGACGTCAGAATCTATTATGATTGCTTCTTATCCAGTATATCAATCAGAGTCTATTTTTGAAGATTCTAAAGAATTAGATAATGTAATTGAGTTTATTGTTAAAGTACGTAATACTAAACAAAACACGAAAATTCCAAAGGAGTCTAAGGTATATTTTAAAGGAAATTATTCAGATTTAATTTTGAAACTGTTAAAAATAGACAACAATAATTTAATAAGTGATAATACTCTTGATGGTATTGAAGTTAAAACTACTAATTATGAAATAAAATTTATGTTTGATACAACTGATAGTAAAGAAAAAGAATTAGAAAACTTATTAAAAGAAAAAACTAGGTTAGAAAGTTCTATTGCAAGACGTAAAAATTTATTAAGTAATTCTAATTATGTATCAAAAGCTCCAGAAAATATTGTTAATAAAGAAAAAGAAGATTTAAAGAAAGAGGAAGAACAACTAGAACTTATCTTAAAACAAATAAATTAATTAAAGAGATTAGATTGTTTTACAATCTGATTTTTTTGTGTTAAACATATTTAAAATAGGAGTGTGCAACATGAAGAATAAAAATTTATTTGTAATAATAGACAAAAATAGAATAGAAATTAAAGAAGGATTATTTTATGAAAACAGTGATTTTTGTATTATTGTTAATAATCATTTGTATGATTTAAATTATAAAAAAGAAAATTTAAAGAAGTTAATTGATTATTATAATGACAATATTGAATTATTTAATATTATATCAAATAATTTTAGTGCTATTATAATAGATAAAAATAACAAAAAATTAACTTGTATCCAAGATTTAAATGGTGATACGATACCAATATATTACAAGAAAGAAAATAATCAATTAGTATTTTCAAATAAGTTAATAAATATAATAGATAATTTTAACGAAAAACCAGAAATGAATCAAGAATCAATTAGTTATTTTATGAAAAAAGGTTATATTTCTAATAAGAGTACACTTTTAAAAGATATTTATAAGTTGATACCAAATTATAATTTAGTTATTAATTTTAATGATAAATATAAAGAAAAACATATTAAGAAAAAAATAAAATATGTCAAAATAAATAAAGATAACACTGATTTATATATTAATGAATTTAAAAAGATTATAAATAATAGAGAAAAAAATAAAAAAGTATATGTTACATTATCAAATGGATATGATTCTAATTTTATATTTAGATTTTTAGATAAGAATAAACCTATTGAAGCTTTTTCTATAGGAGGTGTATCTGGTAGAGATGAAACAATAATGGTTCAAGAAAATATAAAAAGTTATCATAATACCAATTTAAATATATCATATGTTAGATGAAGAAACTCTTTCTCATTATCCGGATTTAGTTTATAAATTATAAGGTTCAATGTATGAAAAAGAAATTTTTTTAAAATACCAATTAGCGAGAACTATAAAAGATAAGGGATATTATAATGTTGTATTATTTTGTGGTGAAGGCGCTGATGAAGTGTTCTCTTGGGTTTATCATAACTACGGAATATATCTTTACAAATGTTTAAGATATATATTAGGTTCAATTAAACATCGGAATTTTTGGCCCGAACTAGCTAACTTAAAGGTAAAAGGAGGCTTTTTATATAATTTTAATACTTATCAAGTATTAACCTATGTAATAGTTAAGAAAAATGGAATTTTAATGAATGACGCTAATATACATTGTGTTTATCCATATTTATCTAGAAATATTATTGATATAGCATATTGTAATAGACAATAAAATATTAAATTTAAAAAATCTCACATAAAAGCTTGTAATAAAGAAATTGATCCTAATATTCTTAATAATATTAATAATATTGGTGGTACTACTGATCCAATAGCGCTTTTTAAAAATTGTAGTTATTTAGATAAAATAGAAAGTTTTGTCACTAGAAGTAAATATAATATACTGAAGATCAAAAGAGATTTAAATTCTAATGATTATTTTGATTATTTATTAAAAGTTTTATATTTAGATATTTTTGAGTATATATTTATTGATAATTATAATGATATTAATAAGATTAAAAATATCATGTTGTTGGATATATTAGATAGTAAGTATGTTAATTAAGAATAATTTATCAAATATATCTTCATCAAACACTTTAATAAATGCTTATTTAGTTGTATTACTATTTAAAGATCTTAATTGTTTTTATATCATTTTCTGAATATTTATCTACAGATTTTCTCTTTGAAAAAAAATAACCTAATTTGTTGGTTCATGTTTTCAATATTAGGTTTTTGATTTGATAAATGGATTTATTTTTATCAACACAATTTTTATAATAGTATCTAATTGTTTACATTCTTCATAATCTACACCAATATCACGTCTTAAATTTACAAAATTAGTATCAGCTTTTGGTTACTCTTTATTAGCATCATGTTTATATTTCATAAAAGGACAATTGTTGTTATATTTTTTTGAACAACCAATGCAAATGTAAAACCATTTTTGAGTCTTTTTACAATCATTCTATAATCTTATAGATATTCAAATTCTATTTCTTTTCTCTTCTTTTGAAATATTTGCTGGATCTACTTGTCAACTTTTACCTATTTCTTTTAATTTGTTTTCATGAAAAATTTCAGATGAAATAACCTTTATTTGTTCTAATGTTAAATATTTCAATTGTTTCATTTTCAATACCTTCTTCATGCAAAAAAACATCGCTTATATTATAACAATACTTATTTCAGTTTTTTACAACGAAACAGAATTCTAGATTAAAATTAAAGTTTTCTTTCTTAAATATTTATATTGATTTTTTTACTATTACTATTTACTGTATTATCATTTTCAGACACGTGATTTAATCCTTTATTTTTTAAGCAAAAGATATAGTATATTATTTACATGTCTTTTTCAATTGTTAGTGGTTGCACTTCAGAAAAAAATTTTCCAAAACATAAAATATTGACTATAAAATTAGTTTGTGATAAGATTAAGATGTTAATAAGATAAAGGTGGTGAAAATAATGAAATTAAATAGAAAAGGCTTTACTTTAGTAGAATTACTTGCAGTTATTGTAGTACTTTCAATTATTGCATTAATCGGTTATACTGCTATAGGTTCAGTTATTCAAAATACAAGACTTAGTTCAGCTGCATCTACTGCATCAAACTTTGAATCAGCTGCTAAAACTTATTGTAATGTAAAAATGATGCAAGATATGGGTGTTATGCCAACTGCAGCAACATATAGTGAAATAGAATTTGATAATAATGGTAGTACACTTACTGCAACTAATATTACTTTTGCAAATAATTGTGAAGATGTAACTATTTCAGGATTAACCATTAATGGTTATAGTTGTACCAAAACTGGAGCAACTTGGGGATGTCAATAAAACTAATATTATTTGAAAATCATTTATGATTTTCTTTTTTTTTCTATTATGTTATAATAAAAATAGTTAGGAGGATGTTTTATGGATAAAATATCGATTATTGTTCCTTGTTATAATGAGGAAGAGGCTATGCCTATATTTTATGAAGAGATAACTAAAGTTGCCGATAAGATGAAGAAAAAAGCAGAATTTGAGTTTATCTTTGTTAATGATGGTTCTAGAGATAACACTTTAGAAGTTGCAAGAGGATTAAGTGATAAAGACAAGCGTGTTCGTTATGTATCTTTTTCACGTAATTTTGGTAAAGAAGCAGGAATGCTTGCAGGGTTAGAAGCAAGTCGTGGAGATTTTATTGCTATTATGGATGTTGATTTACAAGATCCACCAGCTTTAGTGGAAGAAATGTATGATACTTTAAAAGAGGGAGTTTATGATTGCGTAGCAACTCGTCGTGTTTCTCGTGATGGTGAACCACCAGTAAGAAGTTTTTTTGCGGAACTTTATTATAAATTAATTAATAAAATTTCTAAAACTGAAATAGTAAATGGAGCTAGAGACTTTAGATTAATGACTCGACAAATGGTTGATTCAATATTAGAATTAAGGGAATACAATCGTTTTTCTAAGGGTATATTTAGTTGGGTTGGTTATAATACTAAATGGTTGGAATATAAAAACGTTGAAAGAGTAGCAGGTACAACTAAATGGAATTTCTGGAAATTATTTTTATATTCACTTGAAAGTATAGTTGCTTTTTCTACTGTTCCATTAGCAGTTGCTTCAATTTTAGGTATTCTATTTTGTTTAATAGCATTTATTATGATTTTAGTAATTATTATAAAAACATCAACTGTAGGAGATCCTGTTGCAGGATGGCCATCTTTAGTATGTATTATATTACTTGTCAGTGGTATTCAATTATTTTGTATGGGAATTATAGGACAATACTTATCTAAAACTTATTTAGAAGTTAAAAAAAGACCAGTGTATATTATAAAAGAAACTGAGGAAACTAAAAGATAATGAAAAATATTTTAGCATTAATTAAAAAATATGAAGAGATAATTCGTTACTTAATAATTGGTGTACTTACGACAGTTGTAAGCCTAGTTACTTATTACATTTGTGTTTTTACATTTTTAAACCCTGAAAATGGTGTAGAATTACAGATTGCTAATATTATATCTTGGATTATAAGTGTAGCATTTGCGTATATTACTAATCGTACTTTTGTATTTAAAAGTAAAAGTAAAGATATAACAAAAGAGATAATAACGTTTATTGGTGCTCGTGTGGTTACATTACTTATGGATATGGCGATTATGTTTGTATTTGTTACTGTGTTACACTTAAATGATAAATTATTTAAGTTAGTTTCTCAAATTGTCGTTATAGTGGCAAATTATGTATTTAGTAAATTATTTGTATTTAAAAAGGGTGTAACTGATGACAAATAGACAAGAAAAGATTAATAGTATAATTGATAAAATAAATTTTATTATAATTATATGCTTAATAGTATTAGTACCAATAACTTTCTTTATTAATTATTTTAGTTTATTTCATTTTCATTCAACATTTAGTTTTAAGATTCATCAAGTATTAACATATATATTACCTATAGAAATAATAATATATTTTTATAAATTATTTACTAAGCAAATCAGAATGAATATATTTGATTTATTAGTATATTTACTTATTTTGTTTGGAGTAATATCTACTATATATGCGGTAGATCCTAATTTAGCATTATGGGGTTCTAAATACAGATTTGAAGGATTAGTACAAATTTGTGCTTATTATTTTCTATTTTTGAATAGTAGATTCATAACAAAAAAAGATTTAGTAATTAAAATTATAAATACTTTAATTATTATTGGTATTATACAATTTATATATTCTTTCTTACAAGTTTTTGTAAGAGGAAATTACGTTTATGTAAAATATGAATATGTTTATTATCGTGCTAGTGGCTTTATTGGTCATCCTAATATGCTAGGTAGTTATATTGTATTAACTTTATTGTTAGCATTAGGTATGTATTTTTTACATGATAAGCATAAAAAATTTTATTTAATTTCTTCAATATTATTGTATACTAATCTTATATTGGCACAATCTACTGGACCATTCTATGGCTTTATAGTAGCATTAATATTTATGTTTGTGTATTTATTTATTAAGAAGAAAGTTAATATTAGGCAGATTTTAATCTCTTTAGTAGTCATTATAGTTGGTTTAATTAGTGTATCTAGTATATCTAGATTATGGTGCGAAGCTAAGTTTTATGATCATTATAGGGATGATTTTACTATTGTTGGTGACATAAAAGATACTTTTATTACTATTGCTGATCTTTTTAAACTTGAGCATGAAACTAATGCATATGGGATTAATCATATTGAGGAATATGGCTCTAATAGAATTTGGCTTTGGACTAGAAGCCTAAAAATGGTTCCTAAATATTGGCTACATGGTACAGGTATTGACAACTTTGGAATAACTTTTACAAAGTCATTAGATGAAAGTGATAGAAATATATTTTATTTAGGTGGAGCTTATTTTGATCGAGCACATAATGAGTATTTGCAATTACTGGTTACACAGGGAGTTTTAGCTTTAGTTACATATCTTATTTTTCTATTTATGGTTTTTTGGAATGGCGTTCGTAGTAAAGATACATTAGTTTGGGTTTTAATTTTTAGTTTTGTTGGCTATGCAGTTCAAGCATTTACTAATATTAGCGTTTATAATGTTGCACCATTCTTCTATATAGTAATGGGAATGTTAGTTGGTATTGAAGGCAAAAATTAAATCACTAAATAAAAGTGAAATAATTCACTTTTATTTTTTTTTATGTTTTGATATAATAATGCACAGGTGGTATAGATGAAGCAAGAAAATATAAGAAATTTTTCTATTATAGCGCATATTGATCATGGTAAAAGTACTTTAGCAGATCGAATACTGGAATTGACAGGAGC
Source organism: uncultured Bacilli bacterium (assembly GCA_947853245.1). Classification (GTDB taxonomy): domain Bacteria; phylum Bacillota_I; class Bacilli_A; order RF39; family UBA660; genus SIG204. Next base: position 7,131 of record CANTWP010000006.1, read on the forward strand.
TATAACAGAAAGAGAAAAACAAGATCAATTATTAGACAATATGGATCTAGAACGTGAACGTGGTATAACTATTAAATTAAATGCTGTTTAATTAAAATATAAATATAATAATGAAGAATATTATTTACATTTAATTGATACTCCCGGTCATGTTGATTTTACTTATGAAGTAAGCAGATCTCTAGCAGCATGTGAAGGTGCTATTTTAGTTGTAGATGCGGCACAAGGAATTGAAGCACAGACACTTGCTAACCTTTACCTTGCTTTAGAAAATAATTTGACTATTATACCAGTAATTAATAAAATAGATTTACCAAATGCTAATCCAGATAAAGTAAAAAAAGAATTGATAGATACACTTGGATTTTCTGAAGAAGAAATAGTTTTAACAAGCGCCAAAACTGGAGTAGGTATTCAAGAATTGGTTGAGGCTGTAATTGAGAGAGTTCCAAGTCCTAAAGGGGATAAAAAAGCTAAATTACAAGCATTAATATTTGATAGTTATTATGATCCTTATCGTGGTATAGTAACTTCTGTTTGCGTAAAAAATGGTCAAGTAAGAGTTGGTGACAGAATAAGAATGATGGCTACTAATAGTGTATATGAAGTAGTAGAACTTTCTGTAATAACGCCAAAAGAAAAAAGCGTAAAAGAATTAGTTACAGGCGAAGTAGGTATACTTAGTGCCAGTATTAAAAGTATTGAAGATGTAGAAGTTGGTGATACAGTTACTCTTGATGAAGATCCAGCCAAAGAAGCATTAAAAGGTTATAAACCGATGAAATCTATGGTTTTTTGTGGACTTTATCCAGTTGAATCTTCTAGATATCCAGAACTTAGAGAAGCACTAGAAAAGTTAAAATTAAATGATGCTTCATTAGAGTTTGAACCCGAAACATCAAAGGCTTTAGGTTTTGGCTTTCGCTGTGGATTTTTGGGATTATTACATATGGAAATTATTGAAGAGAGAATCGAACGTGAGTTTAAAATAGATTTAATAGCAACTTCACCATCAGTAATTTACGAGGTCACTATGACTGATGGTACTGTTGTATCTATTGATTCACCAGTTAAATTACCAGAATGTCAGAAAACAGCTGATATTAAAGAACCATATATTAGAACTAACATATTTGTTCCTAGTGAATATATAGGTGCTATTATGGA
>CANTWP010000007.1 GCA_947853245.1 uncultured Bacilli bacterium
TTAACAGTCATTAATCTATTAATATTACTTTGTAATTCTTTTAAGCTGGTTTCAGTCAAACTATATTTATCATTGATTTCAATATATCTATTTTTTGCTTGAATAAACTGAAATACAATAATTGAATAAATAATTATCATTAACGAATTAACTAAAACAATTTTAACTGTATCTATTGTGTAGTATGGCAAAGCTAAAAATAAGTTAAAACTAATTATCAAAATAGCAAAAGCAATTAAAATACTTGATAGTTTTAGTTTGTTTGTTATATTCAAAAGTTTCAGATAAAATCTTTTAAATATTTTAAAATTAGATAACACAATCGTAATTGAACATATAATAAAATTCGTTAAAGTAGAACCAAAATAATTTTGCATTGCTGATTCTACGTTATTCCTTAAAAGTATTAGCATAATTATAGAAAAGAACAATTCTGCTATAAAAAGAAGAACTTCTAATACAATGGAAGTTACAATTGCCTTACGTAAATCATTAGTATAAAATATTCTCAGAATTAAAATAGATAAACAAATAGCAATTATAACCTTATAATAACTATCAACAAAATAATAATTCAAAAATAATGCAATACAAAAAATTAAAAAAGAACAAATAAATTTAAATGACAAAATATCATATTTTATATTTAAAAATTTACTCCATACATAATAACATGAGCTACTCATTATTAATCCACTAAATATAAATTGAATTAGATCACTAACATTTTGTATCATTATTTATCACCTCTTTCTTATACTTATTTGATAACAAATCTATTACTTCCCCATTATCAAATGTTATTAAGTTTCTATTACCATCTATTTTATCTACTCTACTCATATTTACTAAACAAGACTTATGTGTTTTAATAAAATGATTTTGCGATAGGGAATTAATTTTTTCAAGAGACATATAAATTTTATATTCATTTGAATCAGTTTTAATTATTGTTTTTCTTTCAATAGTATCTCTAGTAATATAAAGAATATTATTAATCACAATATTATATCTAATGCCATGTTCTAGAAAAGAAATAGACTTTTTAGAATAAACTAAATCTAACGCTTCATCTAATGCTTGAGTAAGACGTAATTCATAATCATCAAATTTAGAAATAAAAGTTAGAAAATTTAAACAACTCTTTAAAACTATTAAACCAAGTTCATCATGACCAGTTAAAAATATAATAACACTACTTTTATCTTTACTTCTAATTTTTCTGGCAATATCAATACCTGAATAAGTCGGTGTTTCTATATCTAAAATATATATCTTATGATTTAATGGGCTATCCATTAGCTTCATAAACTTTTCATCATAGTCAAAAAACTTATGAGTCTTATAATGAATATTATTACTTATCATAAATTTATCGATAATATTTACTACATCATTAACTGTCCGATTACTATCATCACATATTATAAAATCAACCATACTAACACCTCTCAACCAAGTTTGCTGAATGCAATCAAATAGATGTTACCATATTTTGGTAAATTATGCAATAAAATAATTAATAAGCTTTATTTTATTAGAAATAATTAAAATTAAAGGCAGTTTTAACTAAAAATTCCTCTAAACAAGCATAAAATTGATTATATCATAAAAAAGACTAAAAACCTCCTTTTAGTCCTTTTTTTCGAAGTATAACTTTTCTAACCCAATCTACTGGAATAACTGTGGATGCTAAAAGAATCATGATTTCAAATTCTTTTAAATTTAATCCTACAGTTCGAAATAAGTTTCCACCATAATAAATTAATATTATTTGAACAAGCACAATAAATAAAATAATAAAAACAAACATTTTATTTCTTAATATATTAGCAATCAAATTAATTCGATGAGTTCTAGCATTAAAACAATTAAAAATACCCATAAAAATAAATAAACCAAAAAATGCACTCATTAAATATTCATTATTAGTACCATCTCTAAATATATGAACAATAACTGGTAACTTTAAAAATAAGATACACAATATCGAAGAATAAGCACCAGTGAATACTATCTCATCACGCATATATCTATTAATAATCTTCTCATCTTTCTTTTTAGGTAGTTCATCCATATATTCAAGAAGGGGTGGTTCATAAGCGAAAGCCAACCCAGCAAAAGTATCCATTACCATATTAATCCACAACATTTGAATAACTGTAACTGGCGTTTCTACACCTATAAAAGGTCCTATTATTGAAAGACTTACAGCACATATATTGACAGTAAGTTGAAATACTATAAACTTTCTAATACTTTTAAATATAGTTCTTCCATATAATATAGCTTTAGAAATAGATAAAAAATTATCATCTAAAATAACTATGTCACTAGCTTCTTTAGAAACTTCTGTGCCACTTCCCATGGCAAATCCCACATCAGCTTTCTTTAAGGCCGGTGCATCATTTACTCCATCACCTGTCATACCAACTACTAATCCCATTTCTTCACTTATACGTACCAATCTACTTTTATCCTGAGGTAAAGATCTAGAAACAACCTTAAGTCTAGGAAGTAAAGCTTTAACTTCATCATCTGTTTTTAACTTTAATTCATCAGAAGTAATTACAATATCATTATTTGAAGTTATTATTCCAACTTCTTTAGCTATCGAAACAGCTGTATCTTTATTGTCTCCAGTAATCATAACTGTACTTATGCCAGCTTTTTTAACTAATTTGATACCTTCAATTGCTTCTTGTCTGACATCATCTTTGATTAAAGCAAACCCTACTAATGTTAAATTAGAAATATTTCTAGTCATTGATGTGGCAAACGCTATTAATCTATAACCTTCACTAGTATAATTACTTAACTTCGATATAATAGCTCTTTTATTTGATATAACCTTTTTAAATCCATTATTATCATAATAACTATTACAAAAACTAAGGATTTTTTCAGGAGCACCTTTTATAAGAGTTATTTCTTCTTTATCTTTTATTGTTACTTTCGAATACTTATTTTTACTATCAAAAGGAATACTTTCAATCTTGGTTATTGGTTTTATATCAGATTTAATGAATCCAAGAATTGCTTTATCTGTAATATTTCCTCCGATAATTTCTTTTTTATCATTATAACTACTAGCAGTATTATATACAATAGATTTTTTTACTAAATCGTAATACTGTGGAAAACTTTTAAATTCTGTTTCATTTTTATAGCGCTTAAAGTCATTACCAAGAAATGCTACCATTTCCATTTTACCTTTAGTTAAAGTACCTGTTTTATCTGTAAATAATATATTAATACTACCAGCAGTTTCAATACCAACCATTTTTCTAACCATTACATTATCTTTTAGCATTCTTTTCATATTAGAGGATAATACCAAGGTAATCATCATTGGTAATCCTTCTGGAACCGCTACTACTATTATAGTAACACTTAATGTTAATGCATATAAAATGTAGCCTGCCATTAAAGGAAAATTAGTAACTGTTTCTTTTATTAATGTAAAATCAAAATTATTTCTTACAACAATTACAGAAAATAAATAAGATATACTAACTAAAACCGCGCCAATATAGCCGATTTTACTAATAATTTCAGCTAAGTGATGAAGACGAATTTTTAAGGGACTTTCTGGACTCTTTTCTTGTAATTCAGAGGCCATAGTTCCATAGAAAGTTTGATCTCCAACCTTAGTTATCTTTACTTCGGCTTCTT
>CANTWP010000008.1 GCA_947853245.1 uncultured Bacilli bacterium
AATAATAATAATAATATATATAAATAATAATAAATAATAGGAGGGTTTTATGAAAATAAAAATTAAACAAAATATATTAATGGAACATCTAAATTATGCTATAAAAGGAATCTCTAATAAAAATCTTATTCCAATTTTAAATTGTATAAAATTTGAATTAACTAATGAAGGGTTATTTTTAATGAGTACAGATAATGATATTTCAATAAAAACTTTTATAGATAAAAAAGATATAGAAGAAATTGAAGAATTAGGAAATATTGTTGTATCTGGTCGATACATATATGACATAGTAAAGAAATTACCAAACGATATTATAAACATAGAAGAAGTTATGGATTCTAAAATATATATTTATACACAGAGTTCTTCATTTAATTTAAATTGTAATTCTGTAAATGATTATCCAATTTTAGAATTAGAAGAATCAAGAAATCCAATAATATTAGATAAAAAAGTTTTTAAAAATATAATTAATCAAACAATATTTGCTACATCAACTCAAGAATCACGTCCTGTATTGACTGGTATTAACTTTAAAATAGAAAATAATATATTAGATTGTACAGCTACTGATTCCTATAGACTTGCTAATAAGAAATTAAAAATAGATACAAATATAGAAGAATTAATTAATATTATTATTCCAACTCGTAATTTAAATGAAATAATAAGATTAATTGATGAAGAAGATGGTAAAGTTGAAATTCACATCTTTAGTAATAAAGTAATTTTTAAATTTGACAGTATTATTGTTATGTCAAAATTAATAAATGGTACTTATCCAGATACATCTAAATTAATTCCAGAAACTTTTAATACAATAATAAAAGTAAAATTAAGTGAATTGTATAATGCTATTGATAGAGCATCTTTATTAACTAGTGAATCAGATAAGAACACTATTAAATTACAAATTAAGGATAATAAAATTTTATTGTCATCAAATATTCCGGAAATTGGAAATGTTGAGGAAAAAGTTGATATTTTAGATAGTAATAATTTAGATATTAAAATAGCATTTAGTTCTAAGTATATGATGGATGCTTTAAAATCTTTAGATTGTGATTATATAAATCTACAATTTAATGGAGAAATTAAACCTATAATTATTAAAAATCCAGATAGTAATGATTTAACACAATTGATTTTACCTATCAGAACTTATTAGGAAGAAAGAAATTTCTTTCTTTTTTTATTATTTTTTGACAAAATAAGACAAAAAATGACAAAATTTTTTGGTATAAGAAAGGAAATTTCCTTTTTTTGTGGAAATTTATAAGTAGGAGGTGATAATTAATGTTAGATGAATATGAAATTAACAGTAGTACATTGGCTATAATTCCAGTAGACGATTGTAATTCTAAAGTTATGGAAGAAGAATGTGAGTATTTAGTAAAACAATCAGCGGCGGAAATCATAGATAATAGCTGTAAATTTTTTGGCAGTTCTTTTAAAGGAAGAAGTGAAGGAACGAAAAGTTTAATAGGTGGAAATTATAAATTACCGATCGTTATTGAAGAAAGTCGCGATATAATCTTTTTCCCCACTGCTTCACCAAAACTTAATGAATGTTATTGGATATCTCTTAATAACTTAGTTGATTATCAGAAGGATAATAAATGTTCATTAGTTAGATTTAAAAATGGAACAATACTAAATATTGATATTTCAATATTTTCACTTGAGAATCAAGTTTTGAGAGCTTCTCGTTTAGAAAACGTATTAAGAAAACGAAAATTTAATTAAAAAAATAAGCATTTTGCTTATTTTTTAGCTTTTTATCGTGTTTTTATGTTATAATGATAATGTATATGGAGGAGTACAAATATTTTGATTTTTTTTAAAATCAGCCATAAAAACAAAAAAGAGGTGTTATATGTATTTAAAGCAACTTGAAATTTGTAATTTTAGGAATTATGACAAGCTTAATTTAAGTTTATCACCTTATATCAATATTTTTTATGGTGACAATGCACAGGGAAAAACAAATTTATTAGAAGCTATATATTTTTTAGGTTTATCTAAATCACATAGATGTTCTAATATCGAAAATTTAATTAAAAGTGGTTCTAGTACTTCTAATGTAAAAGGCTCATTAGATTTTAATGCTAATAATATAGAAATGTTTATTGGATTTGCTAAAGACAAAAAAAATTTAAAAATAAATGGTCAACCTGTGTCTAAAATAAAAGAATATATTTCATATATGAATATTATCTTTTTTGGTCCAGATGATTTAGAATTAATTAAAGGTAATCCAGATGTAAGAAGAAAATATTTGAATACACAAATATCTCAAATTTCTTCTTCATACGTTAAAATATTAGATGATTATAATAAATTATTAAAAATGAGAAATGATTATTTAAGTAATTATAATTATAAATTTGATAATTCTTATTTTGAAATTTTAACTAATTATTTAATTGAACGAGCAGTTAGTATTTATAAATATCGTAGGAATTATATCGAAAAAATTAATAAATTAGTTCCGGAAATATTTTATAAAATAACTGGTTTTTCTGACTTTTCAATAAAGTATGTACCTAATATTGATTTAGAATTAGATTCAATAAATATTAAAGATAATATGTTGCAAAAATTGCATGAAATTTTAGAAGAAGAAAAATTAGCAGGTAAAACTTTACTTGGACCTCATCGTGATGATTTTGAATATCTACTTAATGATAAAAATTTAAAATTATATGGTTCACAAGGTCAACAAAGGGTATCAGTTATAACATTAAAGCTTGCTGAAATTACTATTTTTAAAAAAATCAAAGAAAGTACTCCAATAATTTTATTAGATGATGTGTTTAGTGAATTAGATGATCATAAAAAAAATAATTTGCTTGAATATATTGATAATACGGCCCAAGTTATAATTACAACAACTGATTTAAGTAATATTGATTCTGAAATTATTAAACACGCTAATGTAATGAAAATATGCAATGGAAATTTAGAAGAGGTGAAATAGCATGGAACAAAATAATACGCATTATGATGCTTCCGATATTCAAGTTTTAGAAGGATTAGAGGCAGTGAGAAAAAGACCTGGTATGTATATAGGTACTACTGATGTAAAAGGTTTGCATCATTTAGTTTGGGAAATAGTCGATAATTCAATTGACGAGGCACTAGCTGGTTATTGTAATAATATAGAAGTTATTATAAATAAAGATAATTCTATTACAGTTAAAGATGATGGTCGTGGTATCCCAGTTGATATCCATCCTAAAACTAAAGTTTCAACAGTAGAAACTGTATATACAGTTCTTCATGCCGGTGGTAAGTTTGGTGGTGGCGGATACAAGGTATCTGGTGGTTTACATGGAGTAGGTGCTTCTGTAGTAAATGCTTTATCTAGCTGGGTTGAAGTTAAAGTATATAAAAATGGGAAGATACATTTAGTAAGATTTGAAAATGGTGGACATGTTACAGCCCCATTAACAGTAATTGGTGAATGTGATGAAAATAGAACAGGAACAATAGTTACTTTCAAACCAGATCCTAGTATATTTGATACTACTGTTTATGATTATGAAACTTTGAAGATTAGAATTCGTGAATTATCTTTTTTAAACAAAGGTTTAAGAATAACTTTACGTGATGATAGAGATAACGATGATACTACTGGTGATTCATTTATGTATGATGGTGGAATATCAGAATATGTTAAGTTTTTAAATAAAAATAAAGAAACAATTCATGAAAATGTTATACATCTAGAAGGAATAGATGATAATGTATTTTTTGAAGTAGCTATGCAATATAATACAAGTTATAATGAAAGTATTTATTCTTTTGTTAATAACATTAATACTCATGATGGTGGCACTCATGAAGAAGGTGTTAGAAGAGCTTTAACTAGGGTAATAAATAATTATGCTAGAAAAAGTGGTATGCTAAAAGAAAAAGATGATTCTTTAACAGGTGATGATGTTAAAGAAGGCTTAACAATGATAATTTCTTGTAAACATCCTAATCCTCAATTTGAAGGTCAAACTAAAGGAAGACTTGGAAACTCTGAAGTAAGAAAATTAGCTGATAACGTTTTCTTTGGAGGATTTGAACGCTTTTTACTTGAAAATCCAGATGATGCAAAAAAAATTATAGATAAAGCTTTAACTGCTTCTAGAGCAAGAATTGCTGCTAAAAAGGCTAGAGAATTGACCAGAAGAAAAGGTGGATTAGAATTAACAAATCAATGGGGAAAACTTGCTGATTGCTCTTGTAAGAATCCAGAAATATCTGAGATATTTATAGTCGAGGGTGATTCAGCTGGTGGACAAGCCAAACAGGGAAGAGATGCTAAAACTCAAGCAATATTACCTCTTCGTGGTAAAATTTTAAATGTAGAAAAAGCAAGATTAGATAAAATTTTAGCTAATGAAGAGATTAGAAGTATGATTACTGCTTTTGGTACAGGTATAGGTGATGATTTTGATTTAAGCAAATTAAGATATCATAAAATAATTATTATGACTGATGCCGATGTTGATGGGTCACATATTAGAACATTGCTACTTACTTTGTTTTATAGGTTTTTTAGACCAATTATTGAGAATGGGCATGTATATGTGGCTCAACCTCCACTTTACAAGATTACGCATGGAAAGAATTTTAAATTTGTATTAACAGATGAAGAAAAAGATGCATATATTGCTTCTTTACCAGAAACTACTAGATATACGGTTAATCGTAATAAAGGTTTAGGAGAAATGGATAAAGAGGAATTATGTGATACAACAATGAATATTGAGCATAGAACTTTAAGAAAAATAACTATAGAAGATGCTATATTAGCGGATCAAGTATTTGAAACATTGATGGGTGAAGAAGTAGAATCACGTCGTAAATTTATTGAAGAAAATGCACAATATGTAGAGAATTTGGATATTTAGAGGTGATAAAATGGATAGATTAGAAGAAAAAAACATAGTTGAGGAAATGAACAAATCATTTCTCGAATATTCAATGAGTGTCATTATATCTCGTGCTATACCAGATTTACGAGATGGTTTAAAGCCAGTTCACAGAAGAATATTATATACTATGCTAGAATCTGGATTTACACCAGATAAAGGCTATGTAAAATGTGCTAAAACAGTTGGTGCTGTTATTGGTAATTATCACCCACATGGTGATACAGCCGTATATGATGCTATGGTTAGAATGGCCCAAGATTTTAGTTATCGTCATCCATTAATTGATGGCCATGGTAACTTTGGAGCAATTGATGGTAGTACAGCTGCTGCTTATCGTTATACTGAATCAAGAATTTCTAAAATTGCTATGGAATTATTAAGAGATTTAAATAAAAATACTGTAGATTTTGAAGATAACTTTGATGCTAGTTTAAAAGAACCTTCAGTTTTACCAAGTAGATTTCCCAATATTTTAGTAAATGGTACTATGGGTATTGCTGTAGGTATGGCTACTAATATTCCACCACATAATTTGGGTGAAGTAATAGACGGATGTATTGCTTACATTGATAATCCTGATATTGATACGTTGGGATTAATGAACTATATTAAAGGTCCAGATTTTCCAACTGGAGGTTCAATACTGGGCAATAGTGGAATAAAAAAGGCTTATGATACTGGAAAAGGAACTATTACTATTCGTGGTAAGGTAGATGTATTAGAAAAGAAAGATCGTTATGAATTAATCATAACTGAAGTACCATATCAAGTTAATACTTCTGCACTTATTACTAGAATAGCAGAATTAGTAAGAGATAAAGTAATAGATGGTATAGCTGATTTAAGAGAGGAAACTTCTTTCCAAGATGGAATGAAGATTGTTATCGAACTTAAGAAAGATGCTAATCCTAATGTAGTACTTAATAATTTATATAAACATACACAGTTACAATCAACGTATGGAATTAATATGTTGATGTTACTTCATGGAAAACCTCAAACTTTAGGTTTAAGAGATATTATTTATAACTACATAGATTTCCAAAAGGAAGTAATTATTAGAAGAACTAATTATGATTTAAATAAGGCTTTGGAAAGAGAACATATTGTTCAAGGATTAAAAATAGCGTTAGATAATATTGATGAAGTAATTGCTATTATCAAGGGTTCTAAAACAGATGTAATTGCTAAGGAGAAATTAAATGATAAATTTAGTTTAGATGATGCACAGTCAACTGCAATTCTTGAAATGAAGTTAAGAAAATTAACTGGATTAGAAATTGATAAAATTATGGAAGAATTACAAGAATTATTGAAATTAATTGAACATTTAAGAGATATTTTAAGTAGTGATGAAAAAATATTAAATGTAATAAAAGAGGAATTGTTAGAGATTAAAAATAAATATGCTGATGAACGAAAAACTAATATTGATATGACTTCTATTGAATATATTGAAGATGAATCTTTGATTCCAGTAGAAGATGTAGTTATTACATTGACTAATAAAGGTTATATTAAGAGAATGACTAGTGAAACTTATAAAACTCAAAATCGTGGTGGTGTTGGTATTAAAGGTATGAATACTAATGAAGAAGATTTTGTGGATAGTTTAATATCTATGATGACTCATGATTATATTTTATTCTTCACAAATAAGGGCCGTGTTTATAGAAATAAAGGCTATGAAATACCTTTATATAGTAGACAATCTAAGGGCTTACCAATAGTTAATCTATTACCACTAGATAAAGATGAAACCATTAGTGCAATGTTAAAAATTAGTCCAAATGACGAGTCAAACTATGTTGTATTTTGTACACAAAACGGTTTAATTAAAAGAACTAAAATAGAAGAATTTGATAATATCAGAAATGGTGGCAAAATTGCTATAACATTGAAAGAAAATGATGAATTGATTTCAGTTAAGAAAACTACGGGAAATAATCAAATATTAATTGCTTCATCAAATGGTAGAATGATTAGATTTGAAGAAACTGAGATTCGTGTTATGGGTAGAACTGCATCTGGTGTTAGAGGAATCGATGTTGGTGATGGCCGTGTTGTTGGTTGTGAAATAGCACTAAAAAATCAAAAAGTTTTAATTGTTACAGAAAAAGGTTATGGTAAACGAACAGATGTAGAAGAATATAGAATGACGCACCGTGGAAGTAAAGGCGTTAAAGCATTGAACATAACCGAAAAGAATGGCAATATTGTTTCATTTAAAATGGTTGATGGTAATGAGGATATTATGATTATTACTAATAATGGAATTATTATTAGATTAGATAGTAATCAAGTTTCTTCAACTGGTCGAGTTGCACAAGGTGTTAGGTTGATTAATCTTAAGGATGATCAAAAAGTTAGTTCTATAGCTTTAATTGTTAAAAATTCTGAAGAAGCATCTGAAAAAATCATTGAGGAAGAGCAATAATGTTTCACGTGGAACATTATAGAACGTTGAAAAAACGTTCTTTTTGTTATAATTTCCCGGGCAATAATAACGTTCCACGTGAAACATTGAATAAAAACATAGTAAATTTTAAATAATATTTGCACTATTAATCAAAATATTGTATATTATATATGCACAACATTTATATTTGAACCAGGTCAGAATCGGAAGGTAGCAGCCTTAAAAATCTCTAAATGTGTGTGCTTTTTTTGTATGTTTCACGTGGAACATGAGAAAGAGTGATTGTTTATGAAAGAAAAATATATGAAAATTGCTTATAAAGAAGCTCAAAAGGCTTATAAATGTGGTGATGTACCAGTGGGTGCAGTAATAGTTAAAAATGATAAAATCATTGCAAAATCATACAATAAAAAGCAAAAGAAGCACAATGCAACAAGACATGCGGAAATAGAAGTTATTGAAAAGGCTTGTAAAAAATTAAAAACTTGGTATCTTGATGATTGTGAAATATATATAACAATGGAACCTTGTTTAATGTGCTGTGGGGCAATATTACAATCTAGAATTAAAAAAATTTTTTATGGCGTTAAAAACGAAAAATTTGGATGTGTGCAATCTATTGAAAAAATATTTGATAATGACAAATTCAATAATCATGTAGAAATAACAGGTGATATTTGCTCGCGTGAAATAGCAAAAATGTTGAAAGATTTCTTTAAACAAATGAGAAATGATAAATAAAATGGTATAATATTATCAGAGGTGATTGAATGGCAAATAATTACTGCGCTTTATATAGAAAATATCGCCCTGAAAATTTAGATGATGTAGTAGGACAAAATGTGATTGTTCAAACACTGAAGAATGCTATTAAAAATAATCATATAAGTCACGCATATTTATTTACTGGCCCTAGGGGTACTGGTAAGACTTCTATCGCAAAGATTCTTGCTAAAACAATAAATTGCTCAGATTTGCAAGGCGTAATGCCTTGTAACAATTGCGTATCGTGTACACAAATAAATCAGAGGCAAAATATCGATATAATTGAAATTGATGCTGCATCAAATAATGGAGTAGATGAAATAAGGGAAATAAGAAATAAAGTTAATTTAGTTCCTTCCATTAGTAAATACAAGGTCTATATTATCGATGAGGTTCATATGTTGACAACTGGTGCTTTTAATGCTCTATTAAAGACATTAGAAGAACCACCTAGTCATATTATATTTATTTTGGCTACTACAGAACCGCATAAGATCCCTAATACGATTTTGTCTAGGTGTCAACGTTTTGATTTTAAACGAATAAGTATTGATGATATCTTCAGCAGATTAAAGTATATTTGTAGTAATGAAAATATAAATGTAACAGATGATGCCTTAAAACAAATTGCTATATCTTCAGATGGAGGAATGCGTGATGCTATAGGAACACTTGATCAAGTTATTTCTTATGCAGAAAATGATATAACAATTGAGGATGTTCATGAAATTAATGGTACATTATCTAATGAAGAATTAAGCAATTTTATTGATTTGTTATTAAATAAGGATTTAAATTCTTTATTAGAAAATATAGATAATTACTATAATAATGGTAAAAACATTGTTAAAATTTGTGAAGAAATAGTAATATTTTTAAAAAATATATTGCTTTCTAAAACAGCTCCTAATTATTTTAAGGTTAAACAATATGACTATCAATTATTTTCAAAGTATAATGATATTGATTGCCAAATAGTTATTGATTATTTAACAATGTTTAATTCAGAAATTAGTGAAATTAAAAAATCGAATTTACCTAAGTTTTTATTCGAATTATTAATAATAAAAACTGTTAGTTTATCTGGAAAAATTGATTCAAATAATATGGAACCTGATCCAGTAGTAGTGGTCAAACCAGAAATAAATAAAATTAGTGAAATCAATAAGGAGTCAGTTAATGTACCTATCGAATCTGTTAGTTCTAAAGTAACAGAATCTAACATAAATATTAAGGAAACTGTAAAACTAACTCCAGAAATGGAAAAACTTCAACAAATAAGAATATCTAATACACTATCGCGCTTTAGTAAACAAGATACTTTAAAATTGCGAAAAGATTTTGAAGGCTTAAATAGTTTATTAATGGATCCAGATATTAGTCAATTTGTATCCATAATATTAGATGGTGAGTTAAAGGCGGCTAGTGATGAATATATTATTTTTGTTTTAGAAACTGAAAATAGCGCTAAAATATTTAATGAAAATTTAGTTAGTATCGAAGCTGTTTTAAAAAAATTTTTAGAAAAAGAATATAAAGTAATTGGTGTTGAAGGAACTGAATGGTCAAAAATAAAAGATGATTTTAATCATAAATCTAAAGTTTTTGAATATATTCCTGAACCTGAAATCAAATTATCTTATAAAAAAAAGGAACAGTTTCCAGATAATGATATTGAAAAAATATTTGGTGAAGTTGTTGAATATGAAAATTAGAGGAGGAGAATTAATATGAATATACAAGCTATGATGAAACAGGCTCAAAAGTTACAGTCTGATATGATGAATGAAAAAGAAAAAATTGATACGATGGAATTTGAAGGTAAAGCCTCATCAGTATCTGTGATTATGAATGGTAAAAAAGAGTTATTAAAAATTAGTATTGCCGATGAAGCTGTAGACGTTGAAGAAAAAGAAATGTTAGAGGATATGATTGTTATAGCAGTCAATGATGCTTTAAAAAAGATCGATAAAGAAACAGAAGAAAAATTAGGTAAATATACGAAAGGTTTACCAGGACTATTTTAATATGAATTATCCTACATCGTTAAAGAATTTAATAGAAAGTTTTAAATTATTACCAGGCATTGGTGAAAAAACAGCCGAAAGATTATCTTTAGCTGTTTTGGCGTTGGATGAAGAAAAAACTCAGAATTTTGCTTCGTCTATTGTTGATGTTAAGACTAAGATAAAAAAGTGTCAAATATGTCATACTTTAACTGAAGATGATATATGTCATATTTGTAAAGATTTAGATAGAGATGATTCTATTTTATGTATTGTGGAGCAAGCTAAGGATGTAATTCTATTTGAAAATATAGGTACATTTAATGGTAAATATCATGTATTAGATGGCTTAATTTCTCCGCTTGATGGTGTAAATCCAGATGATTTAAATATAGCTAATTTAATTAAGCGTGTTCAAGAGAATATGATAAAAGAAATAGTAATAGCCGTTACACCTAGTATTGAAGGTGAAACAACAGCATTATATTTATCTAAATTATTTGAAAATACTGATATAGTAGTTTCAAAAATAGCGCATGGTGTACCTTTAGGTACTAATATGGAATATATTGATTCTTTAACTTTGGAAATGGCTCTTGAAAATCGTAAGAAAGTTTCTGATTAATAAGTATTATATAATTATTTGTTCATAAACTTTATTGAGGTGGACAAATGTTAAAACAAATTTTTCGTTTCTTAAAGAAAATTATTGCTAGCTTTTTTATTTTATATGGTTATAATATGATTGCATCGCCATTAGGCTTTATTATACCCATGAATATTATCACAGTACTTGCTGTGGCAATTTTAGGTATACCGGCTTTATTTGCATTAATTTTTTTATTAGTAGTAGTTTTTTGATTGGTGGTGATCGTAGTGCTTGATGATTATGCTTTAGAACAGTCTGTCGCGTACAAAATATTATTTAATTCGGTAAAGAAAAATAAAATATCTCATGCTTATTTATTTGAAACTAATAATTATCAAAAGGGTTTTGATATGGCTTTATCTTTTGGGAAATATTTATTGTGTAAAAATCATTTTGTAAATAATGAAAAATGTGACAATTGTGTTCAATGTATAAACATAGATAAACATGATTTTCCCGAGCTTAGAATTATTGATAGTGATGGATTATGGATTAAAAAAGAACAATTAGATAATTTGCAAAAAGAATTTAGTAAAAAAGCTATAAATGGTGGTAATCAAGTTTATATAATCAATCATGCGGAGAAATTAAATGCTCAAGCTGCCAATTCTATTTTAAAATTTTTAGAGGAACCAGAACCTAATATTATTGCAATTTTAGTTACGAATAATAAGTATTCATTATTAGATACTATTATTTCGAGATGTCAAATAATCAGTTTAAAAGATACAAAATTGGAAGTTTCTAATATGTCAAATATCGAGAATATAGCGTATCATTTATTCAACAATAAAGAAGAAGTAATGAATTTTATACAGTATACTAAAAATGAAAATATTATAAATAAAGTTCTTGAATTTGTAATTTATTTTGAAAAGAATGGTTTAAGTACTATGTTGTTTACTAATAAGTTATGGTATTCTGTAATTAAAGAAAAAGACGATATAATTAATGCTTTTTCAATTATGTTACTTTTTTATAAAGATATATTAAATTATAAGCTAAAAGGAGTTACTGAAATATTTGAATTAAATACTGAAATAGAATATATAAAAAATAATAACACAGATAAGCAACTTTGTGATAAAATAAATGTCGTATTACGAAACAAGGAAAAAATTAAATTTAATATTAATACATTCTTATTAATGGATAGTTTAATTATAGAAATGGGGAAAATAAATGATTGAAGTAGTAGGAGTTATATTTAATAACAAGGGCAGAACTTATTACTTTTTACCAGATGGTAAACAATTTAAAAAGAATATTACAGTTGTAGTAGAAACAGAAAAAGGTTTAGAATTTGGTAAAATAGTTATTGAAAATTTTGAATTGGTGGAAGAAAAGCTTCATTCCTCATTAAAGAAAGTTTTAAGAATTGCTACTAAAGAAGATTATAGTAATTTTAAAAAGAATCAAAAAGATGAAAAGCTAGCTTTAGATTATTGTAGAAAATTAATTGAAAAAATGAATTTGAATATGATGGTTTTAGAAGCTAAATATACCTTAAATAGAGAACAATTGACTTTTAAATTTTTATCAGATAATCGTGTTGATTTTCGTGAATTGGCTAAGTCTTTAGCAAGTAAATATAAAACTCGAATTGATTTAAGACAAATAGGCGCTCGAGATAAAGCTAGAGAAGTTGGAGGCTGTGGCCAATGTGGTAGATCTCTTTGTTGTGCTAGCTTTTTAAATGAGCTAGATTCAGTTTCAATAAATATGGCCAAAAATCAAAACATTGCTCTTAATCCGACTAAAATTAATGGTTTATGTGGTCGTTTATTATGTTGTTTGAAATATGAAGATGATAATTATAAAGAGTGTAGAAAGTGTTTGCCAAAAGTTGGACAAACTGTCGCATATGATGATACTGAAGGTAGAGTTGTTGAAGTAGATATTTTAAATCAGAAATATTTTATTGATGTAAAAGATAAAGGTATAATTGAGGTAAAAAAATAGATGGAAGTTAAAAACTATTTATTAGGTTATAAAAATCTCTATATATATCAAGATACTGAAATGTTTAGTTTTTCCCTAGATTCAGTATTACTTCCTAATTTTATAACTATTAATAAAGGTATTTCTAATATATTGGATATAGGTACAGGGAATGCACCTATTCCTTTAATTTTATCTACTAAGACAGATGCTTTTATAACTGCTGTGGAATTACAGAAAGATGTTTACAATCTAGCTGTTAAATCTGTTCAAGAAAATAATTTAGAAGATAGAATCAATATAGTTTGTGATGATATTAATAATTTATATAATAGTTTAGAATCAGATTTTTTTGATATAATTACATGTAATCCACCTTTTTTTAAGGTAAAAGAATCTTCAAATTTAAATGATAGTGATTATAAGACAATTGCTCGTCATGAAATAAAATTAAATTTAGAACAATTATTTAGAATAAGTAAAAAACTGCTTAAAAATAATGGAATTATAGGAATAGTACATCGTCCAGATAGATTAATAGATATTTTATTGGAAATGCGTAAAAATAATATTGAACCTAAAAAAATTAGATTGGTTTATCCAAAAGAAGGACAGGAAGCCAATATATTACTGGTTGAAGGTAAAAAGAATGGTAATCCTGGTATTAAAATATTACCTCCCTTATATGTTCATGATGATGATGGTAACTATACTGTTGAAGTATTAAAATATTTTGAATAGAGGTGAAAATATGTCACAAAAAAGTTATAACGGTACGCCTACTGTTTATTTAATTCCTACACCTATTGGTAATATGGAAGATATAACATTACGTGCTATAAACTTATTAAAAGAGGTAGAGGTAGTTTTTTCAGAGGACACTAGAGTAACAGGATTATTACTTCAGAATTTGAACATTAAGAAAAAACTAATTGCTAACCATGAATATAATGAAACTGAAAATAAAGAAAAAATAATAGATTATTTAAATAATGGTTATTCAGTAGGTATAGTAACAGATCGTGGTACTCCTATTATAAGTGATCCCGGTTATACTTTAGCGGAACATGTTATTTCCCAAGGATATAATGTAGTCGGATTGCCTGGAGCAACCGCTCTAATTCCCGCTTTAATTATGTCTGGTTTAAGTCCCTCTCCATTTTTATTTTATGGTTTCTTAAATAGTAAACAACAGAAACGTGAAAAAGAGTTAGAAGAACTTAATAATGTTAAAGCAACTATGATATTTTACGAGTCTCCTCATCGTATTCAGAAGACTTTAAATGACATGTTAAAAATTTTGGGAAATAGAAAAATTTCAATTTCCCGGGAAATAAGCAAGAAATTTGAAGAGGTATATAGAGGTACTATTTCTGAAGTATTGTTAGAACTTAGTGAACCTAAAGGGGAGTTTGTTATTATAGTATCGGGAAATAAATCTGTAATAAATTATGATAGCGTGAGCGTAATAGAACATGTTAATGCTTTTATTAAAGAAGGAAACTCGGTAAGTGATTCGATTGGTCTAGTTGCCAAGCAAAGAAATGTTTCCAAAAAAGAAATTTATAATGAATATCATGGTATAAATAAGTAGGTGTTAATAATGAAATTGATTGTTGGTCTGGGAAATCCTGGTTTAGAATATGCAAATACTAGACATAATGTTGGATTTATGATTATGGATGCTTTAGCGAAACAATATGGTTTTGAATACTCAAAAAATAAATTTCAAGGACTTTATGGAGAAGCGATAATCGATAGTGAAAAGGTTTTATTTTTAAAACCTCAAAAATATATGAATCTTTCTGGTGAGGTAATTAGTGCCTTTGTTAATTTCTTTAAAATCCCTCTTACTGATGTTTTAATATTTGTCGACGATTTAAATTTACCTTGTGGTAAGATTAGAGTCAAACAAAAAGGTTCATCAGGCGGACATAATGGTTTAAAGGATATTGAAAGATGTTTAGGTACAGAAGAATATAGTCGTGTTAAGATTGGAATTTCTAATAATAAAGATATTGATACGAAAGATTATGTTCTAGGAAAGTTTAACAGTAGTGATTTAGAAATTATTCAACATAGTGTTAATATTTCTTGTAATATTTGTAAAGATTTTTTAAAAAATAATATAGATTATTTAATGTCTAAATATAATCATAATTAAGATTACTTATATTTTAAGAGTGGAGGTGAGTAATTTGCAGTTTATAGAAGAAAAATTTAAGACTTTTAATAATGAAACTAATATTGTAGGCTTTAATAGTGAGCTAAAAGCAATGTATTTAAAATATTATTGTGATAATAACAATCGCTCGTTAGTATATGTCTCTAGTTCTTTATTTGAAGCTAATAAGATTTATCAATCTTTACTTAATTATACTAATAATGTTTTATTGTTTCCCATGGATGATTTTCTTACTAGTGAAGCTTTGGCTATCTCACCAGAACTAAAGATTACTCGCTTAGAAACTTTAAATGAAATAGTTAAAAATAAAAAACCTATGATAGTTGTAACTAACCTTATGGGTTTTTTGAGGTTTCTGCCATCTAAACAAGTATATAGCTCTTCTTCTGTTTTCTTAAAGAAAAATAGTGATATTGAAATTAAAAACTTATTAGAATCTTTATGTAGCTTAGGTTATCAGAAAGAAAGTATGGTTACGAAAACTGGAGAGTTTGCTGTAAGAGGGTTCGTGATTGATATATTTCCAGTTTCTTATAAAAATCCAATTCGTTTAGAATTTTGGGGCGATACAATTGATTCGATCCGTGAATTTGATATTAATACGCAATTGACAATTAATGATAAGGTAGATGATGTTATAATAAATCCCAATTCCGAGTTTTTAATAGAACAATCTTTAGATACATTTAATTTGAAACAAAGAAATTTAGTTAATTATTGTGAAGTTGTTGGTATTGCTGATTATTTGAATAAAGGAATAATTATTTATGATAATTATGATCAGATAAAAATTAATTATGAACAATTGGAACAAGAGATGTTTGAATATACAGTTTCTAATGAATTATCAAAAGATACTAAATATATGTTTTCATTAAATAAATTTAATAATTATGAAAGTTTATATTTTAATAATTTTGATTCTGATATCAATAGTAAAAATGAATTTCATAATCATATCATGTTGGAGTTAGATTCAGTTAAAGGTAATGTTTCTAAATTAGAGGAAGTATTGAAATCTTATTTATTAAAGAAAAAAACAATTATATTGTGTGTTAGTAATCGTTATAAAGTTAATAAATTATTAGATGAATTACATATTGAAACCGTTGTTACTAATGAAAATGATATTTTTCCAAATAAGATCAATATAATAATTAAAAAAATTAATAGTGGTTTTATATTAGATGATTTAGTCGTTTTTAGTGAAGTAGAATTATTTAATAAAAGTGAATCACCTGTTTCTTATAAAACAAATTTTAAATTTGGGTCTAAAATTAGGGATATTAATAAATTGTCGTTAGGTGATTACGTTGTTCATGCTTCTCATGGTATTGGTAGATATATTGGTATTAAGACACTTGAGAAGAATGGATTAAAAAAAGATTACATTCAAATTGAATATAAAGATGGTGATAAGCTCTATATTCCTGTTGAAAAAATAGAAATGTTATCAAAGTATTCTCAGGGTGATGGTGCGATACCCAAGGTTAATAAACTGGGTGGAACGGAATGGGCTAAAACAAAGTTACGTGTTAAATCTAAAATCAAAGATATGACAGCGGAACTATTAAAATTATATGCTGAAAGAGAAAAATCTAAAGGTTTTGCCTTTTTACCAGATGATGAAAATCAAATTGGTTTTGAAAAAGAATTTGAGTATGTACCGACTTCAGATCAGATTAGAGTAAGCGAAGAAATTAAAAGAGAAATGGAAAGTCCTCGACCTATGGATCGACTTTTATGTGGTGATGTTGGATATGGAAAAACAGAGGTTGCTTTTCGAGCTATTTTTAAAGCTGTATTATCTGGTAAACAAGTTGCGCTTTTATGCCCAACAACTATTCTTTCTAATCAACATTATAAGAAT
>CANTWP010000009.1 GCA_947853245.1 uncultured Bacilli bacterium
TAACGATGAAGTTGAAATCGTTGGTATTAAAGAAACTAAGAAAACAGTTGTTACTGGAATTGAAATGTTCCGTAAACAATTAGATTACGCTGAAGCTGGAGATAATGCTGGTGTATTATTACGTGGTATTAACCGTGAAGACGTTGAAAGAGGACAAGTACTTGCTAAACCTGGTACAGTTACTCCACATACTAAATTCAAAGCTCAAGTTTATGTACTAAGCAAAGAAGAAGGTGGACGTCATACTCCATTCTTCACAAACTATCGTCCACAATTCTATTTCCGTACTACAGATGTAACTGGTGTTATCGAGTTACCTGCTGGAACAGAAATGGTTATGCCTGGAGATAATGTTGAAATCACAGTTGAATTAATTGCTCCTATCGCTATCGAAAATGGAACTAAGTTTTCAATTCGTGAAGGTGGTAGAACAGTTGGTGCTGGTAACGTTTCAGAAATTATCAAATAATTTTTAAATATATTAAAACAACGGAGTAAAATCTGTTGTTTTTTTGTGTAAAAAATAGTACTAATTATAAAGTGTACTAAATGGGTTTCACTTTATTAAGTACTATTTTTTAATCATCTTTTTAAAAGATATTGAATTACGATACATGAAATACATTGCTTGATTGCAAACTAATTCTAAATCGCCTACATATTCAGATATAATAGGGTTAAAGTTTAACTTAAATTCATTTAATCCTTTATATCGTTCATTAGTATCAAATATATTGACAATACCACCTAAATTAAAGTTCTTATATCCTAATTTAGCATATCTTTCAATAACTTTCCATAATAATAAGTGTTTAGCGTTAAATTGTTGATATTTCTTATTATAACCATCTATGAATAGAGTAACATTATCACCATTTGTTACTATCATAATAGAAGCCACAATAATACCATCAGGATGGCTTCTTAATAAATCAGTAGCGGTTTTCAATTTATTTTTTCTTTCATTTAAAAGATTATCCGCAGTTATTTTTTTAGAAATTAATTTAAGATTATGATTAGTATTTTTAATTATATCTTGATCTAGTTGTTCACATAATTCTTCTTGTTTAGCGTATTCTTGTTGAGCATTGATTAAATATTTATTGGTATCTACTTTAGCGTAATAGATACTAACCTGATTAGTTTTATTAAACTCTTCATAAAAATCTTTTAAAAACTTCTCACTTCTTGGATATTTTCTTTTGGTTTGAAAATATAGATCTTTAATATTATTAATATTGCCTTTATGAATTATAATAGCGTTTTTATCAGCATTTCTAATTTTAGTTCGAAAGTTTTTCTTAATATGATTAAACATAGAATAATAATTACTATCTAATTGTAAATTAGCTTCAAATCTTGGTTTGGTTGCTTCAAAGAAACTATTATATCCAAAATGATAAAAACCTAAATTTTTTAAGAATTTTATATTTTTATCAAAGTCTTCATTATGATATATAATATCCTTATTAGCGTCATATTTGTTTTTTACTATTCTTGGATTTATTTTAATAGCGATTATATTTTTACTTTTTAAAAATCTTTTTAAATGATCGGTAAATTTACTTACTAATTCACGATTATTAAAATCTACAATAAAACCGTGTGGCGCAATAGCGTATTTAAATCCCTGTCTATTTTCAATTAAAATTAGACTAGCGCCAACAATATTATTTTTATTATCAAATAATCCAATTAATATCGTTTGGTATCCATTTTTCTGCATAACTTTAGCGTAAGTACTACTTTGATAAATGGAATTATAATAGTTATCTTTAATAAATTTATCAAATTGTTCATTTGTTAATTCTTTCATTATCATTAAATATTCCTCCTTTAAAGGAAATTATAATATTATATCATATTTTCAAAAAAAAGCCTAATCATTAGACTTTTTTTGAAAACTTGCACACATTGTTTCTTCTTTACAATCACAGTTTCCACAATTACATGTACATACATCTATTTTATCTAGTTTACATATATCACATTCACAATTACAATGTTCACATTCATGAACATCGCATTTTATTGTTTGTTTATTTTCCTTTTCCATCCATACCTCCATTTATAATCTGGCTTTTTTTAAATTTAATTATTCATACTTTTTGAATTCCAAAATATAATTAATTGGTGATAATATGGACAAAGTAATAGTAGGAATACCAAATGGCTTTTTTTATAAGTATCATAACTTATGGAAATATTATTTAGAAACTTTAGGCATTAGAGTTATTTTTAGTAAACCAACTGATAGAGAAATAATTGACTTAGGAATGAAATATTCTAATGATGAAATGTGTACCTCTTTAAAGAATTTCTTAGGTCATATTGCATATCTACAAGATAAATGTGATTATGTAATAATACCTAGAATAGATAATTATGGTACTAATAATCAAATGTGTACTAATTTTATGGCTATTTACGATCTTGCCAACAATACGTTTAAAAAACCAATTTTAAATTTTAATATTAATTATAATAAAAATTTGGATGAAAAGAAAGGTCTAATTAAAATAGGCCTTGAACTAGGTAAAAGCAAAGAGCAATGTAAACAAGCTTATAATATAGCTTTAATTAAAAATAACAAAGATCTAAAAAAACAATATATTACTGAATATAATAAATTAAAAAAAGATAATAAGAAATTCTTATTAATGGGGCATTCTTATAATATTCATGATAATGTAATAGGGCGTCCTATAGTAGAATTTATGAAAAGAGCTGGATTTGAAGTTATTTATTCTGATGCCTTACCTGAAGAAAAGACTTTAAATTTGTCACATAATATATGTAAATATTTATATTTTAAGAATAATAAAGAAAGTGTTGGGGCTTTAGAATTGTGTAAGCACAAAATAGATGGAGTAATTATGTTATCATCGTTCCCTTGTGGTCCAGATTCTCTTGTTAATGAATTAGTAATTAAGAGAACTGAGTTACCAATTTTAAATTTAGTAATCGACGATTTAAGTTCATTTACAGGTATTGAAACTAGATTAGAAAGCTTTATTGATGTTATAAATAGTAAGGAATTAAATTGGTGATAAGATGAAAAGAACAATATCATTCCCTCAAATGGGAAATTATCGAGTACCCGCTAAATTCTTATTTTCACATATTTTAAAATGCAAAATATTAGAACCGAGCGCGATTACCAAAAATACAATTGAAATAGGTAGTAAATATAGTCCTGATTTTGTATGTACACCATTTAAGTATACCTTAGGTACTTTAATTGAAGATTTAGATAATGGAGCAGATACTGTTGTACAATTTGGTGGTGGCTGTAGATATGGTTATTATTTTGAACTTCAAGAACAAATTTTAAGAGATTTAGAATATAATTTTCAATATATAAATTTAGTTACCGAAGGTAGAACTGATATAAAGAAAATTTATAAAGACTTAAAAAGTATTGATAAAAAGTTTAATCCGATTAAAGCCTTATATTATTTATTAATTACTAAAAATATAGTTAAATATATGGATACAGTAGATGATTATATAAGACATAATATTGGCTTTTCAGATTTTAAAAGAATGCAAAAACTAAATTCTAAAATGTTATATGAATTTGAAACCGCTAAAGGATATTTTGATGTAAAGAGAATATATAAAAAATATTTTGAAAAAATTAAAGCGATTCCAGTAAATAAACCTGATAATTGTTTAAAGGTTGGTATAATAGGGGAACTGTATACGATTATGGAACCGTTTGCTAATTACTTTTTAGAAGATGAACTTGCTAAACATAATATAGAAATAACGAGGTTTACTAATGCTCATTATTTATTATTTGAAAAACATAAAAAGATAAAACAATATTTAAAGAATACACCACAAATTACTTATACAATGGGAGCAGATGCTTCAGATAATATAGGAAGAACTTTAGAAATGTGTAAAGAAGGGTATGATGGCATAATACATATTAAGTCAACTTTTTGTACACCAGAAATAGGCGCTATGCCAATTATAAATCAAATATGTAAAGAATACAAAGTTCCAATTATTTTCTTTAGTTTTGATGCTAATACATCGGAAACAGGTATCAAAACTAGATTAGAAGCTTTTTATGATATGTTAGAAATGAGGAAAAAATTATGAACTGTTATTTAGGAGTAGATATAGGATCTATTTCTACTAAGGGTGTAGTAATTGATGAAAATAAAAGAATAATTGCTTCTTGTTATCTTTGGACAGAAGGCAATCCTACCGAAGCAGTAAAAAAAGTAGTTAAAAATTTAAAAGAACAAATTCCTGAAACTTATACTTTAAAAGGAATAGGAACAACAGGAAGTGCTAGAAAGTTAATTGGTTTATTGTTAGATGCCAATGTCGTTAAAAACGAGATTACAGCGCATGCGATTGGAACAATGACTATTCATCCTGACGTTAGAACTATTTTAGAAATTGGTGGTCAAGATTCTAAAATAATTTTAATTGAGAATGGTATAATTACTGATTATGCGATGAATACTTTATGCGCTGCGGGAACTGGGGCTTTTCTCTCTAGTCAAGCTAAACGTTTGGGTATACCGATTGAAGAATTTGGTGACATTGCTTTATCTAGTAATAATCCTACTAAAATAGCAGCTCGTTGTACAGTATTTGCAGAGTCTGATCTTGTTCATAAATTACAAGTGGGTTATCCTAAAAAAGATATAATTGCGGGTCTTTGTAAGAGTATAGTTCTTAATTATTTAAATAATGTTGGTAAGGGTAAAAAAATTGTAGGGCCAATTGTATTCCAGGGGGGAGTAAGTAAAAATATTGGCGTGGTTAAATACTTTAAAGAAGTCTTAAAAGAAGATGTCATAGTAGATGAAAACGGGCATTTAATGGGAGCTTACGGGGTAGCGATTTTATCTCACAAAACCGCTACTGATAAAGTTTATTCTTGGGATATTGCTAATATAAAATTTGAAACTAAAGGTATGGAGTGTAATGAATGTTCTAATAACTGTGAATTACTAAGAATATATAAAGATAATGTATTAATAGAAACTACGGGTAGTAAATGTGGAAAAGAATAAAATGTATTAAATTTAAAAATATAGTTTAATTTATAATCTTATTAATTAATTTTAATAAGATGAATTTTAAATTATAAACTATTAATTATTGTAAATTTCATAATTAGCACTATTGACAATTGTCTGATTATAGTGTATAAGTTAATTTAGTCAAAAAGGAAGTGAACTATGAGTAAAAATCTAGTTATAGTGGAATCACCAAGTAAATCGAAGACTATTGAAAAATATTTAGGTAGTGATTATAAGGTATTATCTAGTAAAGGTCATATTAGAGATTTATCTACTAAAGGTAAATTTGGTTTAGGTGTTGATGTTGATAATAAGTTTAAACCAGATTATACGATTATAAAAGGTAAAAAGAATGATGTTAATACCTTAAAAAAAGAAGTAAAAGCGGCTGAACATATATTTCTTGCAAGTGATCCAGATCGTGAGGGAGAAGCTATATCTTGGCATTTATATGACTGCTTAGATATTGATGACAATAAGTATGATCGCATTGTTTTTAATGAGATTACTAAACCCGCTATTTTAGAATCATTAAAGCATCCTCGTAAGATCGATCAGAATTTAGTTAATAGTCAGGAAACTAGGCGTATTCTTGATCGTATTATTGGGTTTCGTTTAAGTAAATTAATGCAAGTTAAAACGAATGGTAGTAGTGCTGGTCGGGTTCAAAGCGTTGCTCTTAAATTAATTGTTGATAGAGAACGCGAAATTGAAGCTTTTAATCCAGAAGAATATTGGACAATAACCGCTAATTTTGATGATTTTTCTTCAGAGTTATTTCAATATAAACATGAAGATATCGAGGTAAATAGTGATGATGCTGCTACAAAGATATTAAATAGTTTAGGTAGCGAGTTTGTTGTAGAAAGTGTCGAAACTAAATCTAAGGCTAAAAAGTCTAAAGCTCCCTATACAACGAGTACTTTACAACAAGATGCTTCTAATAAGTTAAATATGAATGCTAAAAAGACGATGTCTATTGCGCAAAAATTATATGAAGGAATTGATCTAGGCGATGAAACAGTCGGTTTAATTAGTTATATGCGTACTGATTCAATTCGTCTTTCAGAAGAGTTTGTTAAAGATACTTATGGTTATATTAAAAATAGTTATGGAGAAAACTATATTGGTTATGTAAAGAGTACTAAGAAAACAGAAAATGTTCAGGATGCTCACGAATCTATTCGTCCAACTAGTATTAGTAGAACTCCAGAAAGTGTAAAGAAGTTCTTATCTAATGATGAATATAAACTTTATAGTATGATTTATTATCGTGCGCTTGCTTCTTTAATGAGTGACGCTAAAACGAATAATACCACAGTAATACTTACTAATAATGATTATAATTTTAAAGCAACTGGTCAAGTTATTACTTTTGATGGTTATTTAAAAGTTTATGAGAAATATGAAGATTTTGAAGATAAGTCTTTACCAGAGGTTGTACTTAAGGAAAATACTATTCTTAATACTGACGATATAGTAAAAGAACAACATTTTACAAAACCTCCAGCTCGTTATACAGAGGCTAAGTTAATTAAAGAGATGGAAGAATTAGGTATAGGTCGACCTAGTACATATGCTAAAACGATGGATACATTAAAGACTAGAGGATATACGGAAATGGTAGATAAAAAGTTTGTTCCAACTGTTACCGGTATTGAAATTACTGATAAGTTACAACAAAGTTTTAGTAATTTAATAAACGTTGAGTATACTGCTAAAATGGAAGATAATTTGGATAAAATTGCTGATGGAAATATAGTTTGGTATGATACCTTGAAAGATTTTTATGATGAATTTGAACCGGCTGTAGAAAAAGCATTTGAGGTTTTACCTAAAAAGGAAGCTGTTCAAACAGGTGAGATGTGTCCAAATTGTGGAAGTCCTTTAGTAATTCGTAAAGGTAGATATGGAGAATTTACGGCTTGTAGTAATTATCCAAATTGTAAATATATTAAGC
>CANTWP010000010.1 GCA_947853245.1 uncultured Bacilli bacterium
ATATTATATCCAATTAAATTAATATCTGTATCATTTTGAACATAACGATGGGCTTCTTCTAGTAATATATGGAATGGAATTGATCCTCTATTATCTAACTCTTTAGCATAATTAAATAACATCTTAGAATATATTTTAGTTATTACTTTAGCAAATCTATCATCAACTGAGTTAATATTAAAATTAATAATTTGAGCTTTTCTACCATTAGGAGCTGTAATTAAATTTCTAATATATTGTTGTTTCGTAATATATTCTGGTACATCAAAATAGATACTTCTATTACTATTTAATAAAGAGTGTAAACGTACTTTTAATACATTAGCATCATCATATACTTTTTCACTTTTTAAAGCTCCTTCAGAGATTAATGCAAAGTCAAATGCATCGACTAAATTTTTTAATGTATATTTAAATGTTCCATCAGGTAAATTTAATTGTAAAGAATCATCTAAATAACTTTCAAAGAATGTAGTTAATAATTCAATTTCTCTGATCTTACCAGTTGCGTCGATAAGTAAACATTGTTTTAAAGGACGATTATAACCAGGCTGATAAATTATTGTTTCTAGATTTAACTCTTTAGTATTGTAATAAGATAATATCGAAAAAATTTGATCACGAATTTGAGCTGGTAAATTACCACTAGTTAATATATCAAGAATAGCTCTAGCAATAATATCATTTTTATGTTTAATAACTAAACTTTCTTCTTGACCAAAGACTGTAACTAGTTTTAAAGCTTTTTCAATAATTGGCAATTGACTATGTTTTTCAGCACCTAATAAAATAGCAATATCATCAGTATCAAGTAACCATAGAGGTATTTTTAAAACTTCTGAATCAGTAATACCAGTATCAGTTGTATAAGCTTTAAAACTAATTTCTGGAACCTTACTGCTTATATTTGAAAATGCACTATGATATTCTCCATAAGCATCAAATATAAACATACTAGCACGATACGCTACAAAATGTTGTTTTTCAAAAAGATTCTGTAAAATTCTCGCAACCGCGCAAGACTTACCACTACCGGTAGAACCAAATATAGCAAAATGATTACTAAAAAAACTATTAATATCAACATTTACAGGGACACCATCATAAACAGAACTAGTTCCAATATAAAGTTGTTTATTTTCTTCATCAGTAGGTGTACTTATTAAAAGTGGTACCCTTTCTTTAGAAACTAATTTCACAATAGATGAAAAAGCTGGTTTTCTAATTACTCCAGGTACAAAATTATCATTAACTATTTCACCTAATAAGTTAACATAGGCTACATTATCTTTAATGTCGATAATTTCTCCAACTATTCTTTTATCCTCGTGTTCCATTATTACATAAAAATTAATTAAGCTGCCAAATTCTACTAGATTAATATTTAATTTAATAAGTACTTTGTTATCATTAGTTCCTATAATTGTTCCCAACATATACATTCTCCTATCATAATCTAGTAATATCATAACATCTTTTAATTATTTTTTCAATTAAAAAGTTAAATTATGAAAACAGAGTTTTTTAATATCTATCTCTATTTAACATTGATTGTTCTAATATAAAAAATCATTTCTAAAACAAAAGAAATGATTTTTTTATTAAATAAGTGAATCTCTTAAATAAACAGATACTCCATTTAAAGTATAAACATCAATATTAGCAGACTTACTTACTTTAATAAAACATAAGCCATTAATAACTATATCTTCACCATCTTTTACGAAGAGAGTTTTTTTAACAAGTTTTTTAGGTTCTCTCTTGTCAAAAAATCTTTCTATTTTTAATTGATTTGATAAAAATAAAGTTACATTAGTAGGTTCTTTAAAATTTAAACAAGCATACTTATCGATCATAATTGTTTGTTTTGCTTTAATCTGATAAGTAATAGGTTTAATCTCTTTACTTGGTACAATCTTTTTTAAATCATCTCCGACAACTAAATTAATAATATTACCATTATCTAATAAACCCGGAGTATCGATAAGGATTAAATCATCCGATAGATCTATCTCAATCATATCCAATGTGGTAGATGGCAAAAGACTAGTGGTTATCGTAGTATTGTTCTCTGAATAATTGTAAAGCATTTTATTAATCAAAGTAGATTTACCAGCATTACTCTCTCCAACCACATAAACCTTATTACTCTTTTTATATTTCTTTATCATAGTAAGTAATTCATCTAATTGATAGTTTTTATTACTACTAATCAATAATTTATCTACAATATTTAAAGAATATCTATCCAAGTATTCAAGTATTCTTTGTTCATAAATATCTTTTGGTAATATATCTCTTTTAGATAAGACTAAAAGAATTGGATTAGAAAGTATATTGGATAATTCATTTAATTTTTCTGAAATATTAAATACATCTACCACCAAGATTACTAGATCTTTTGTATCACTAACTTTTTTTAATATATTCAAGTATTCTTCGTTATCTTTAATAACTACTTTATAATCACCATAATTTCTAATTCGAAAACAACGTTCACATAAAGAACTTTTCTCTAAATTTTGTTCTTTAATATAACCAACATTATCAGAATCTACTGTTTGTAAAATTGCTCCACAACCATTACATTTTTTATTCATAATATCTTCCTTTAGCAAACAGATCATTATCACGAAGTTTACGCATTATTTTAACTTCTCTTTTTCTATTAAATCTTGTCCAAAAGAAATCTTTAGTACTAATTGGATTAACAAGAATAGTGGTAATTCCTATTCTATTACCACCTACTACATCAGTTAACAATTGATCTCCTATAATAGCAACCTCACTAATAGAATATCCATATATTTTTAATACTTGTAAAAATTTAGCAGGACGAGGTTTATGACTAGACGCTGAACAATCCACTTCTAATTCATTTTTAAATGGTAGTAAACGACGTTTATTACTATTAGAAAAAATAACCACTTTAAAACCTAAACTTTTTAATTTGGTAATAAATTTTTTTAATTTTTCATTTGGAGCTTTATCACTTACAGGTACTAAGGTATTATCTAAATCAAATAATAAACACTTGATACCTCTGTTTATCAATTTCTGATAATCAATCGCATATATACTTTTTTGATAAATATCTGGAATATATATCTCCATAGTAACCTCCCATCTTAAATATATTATTTAGTTCCTTTATTACACAAAATGGTAATAAAAGTCTGAAAAAATATTTTAATATCTAACAATAAACTTGGATTATTAGCGTAATATTTGTCTATTTTACATCTTCTTTTAAAAGACATATCGTTCTTTTCACTTACTTGCCAAAGACCAGTAATACCAGGTTTTACAGATACAATCTCTTTAAAAGATGGACCAATATCTTTAATCTCACCAAATAAATATGGTCTAGGGCCAATTAAAGACATATCTCCTTTAAGTAAATTTAAAAATTGAGGCATTTCGTCAATACAAGTTGCTCTTATAATTTTACCAACTTTAGTTATTCTAGGATCATTAGCTAATTTCTTATTAGTTTCATACTCTTCTTTAATTTTAGGATCGTTAGCCATCAATTCTTTTAATAAATCTTCAGCGCCAACTACCATACTACGAAATTTATAAATGTAAATTTCATTACCATCTTTACCTACTCTTTTTTGTTTAAAGAAAAGTGGTCCTTGATCTTTAGTAATAATAAACGCTATTTTAACTATAAATGAAATAGGAATTAATAAAATAGTTCCTATTAAACCGACCAAAATATCTACAGTTCTTTTTAATATTATATATAATATATTTGTTTTTTCTTGAACATCAACATCATGTTTTATTAATTCATTATTCATATTGTACTCCTATTAATCTATTTTAATTATTTATAATAACCATATATAAATATTATAACAAATTAATGTACCCGGAGCAAACATATTTTATAGTAAATTAATTTTTTATTGTAGTGTTACAATTGATGTGAGACCGAGATGGTATACAAAAAACGATAGATACCTT
>CANTWP010000011.1 GCA_947853245.1 uncultured Bacilli bacterium
ACAATCCTCTAATTAGAAACTATTTATAAACTGTCCAACTTTTGGGGTTCAGTTCAATATGTTTTTTTCTCTTTTTTGTATAGCAAGTGTAAAAAAATAAAAAAATTGTCAAAAAATTATTGATTTTTAACGTTTTTTGATATAATAAAGATGGTGATAGTAATGATATTGATGACTGGAGAAGACATTAGCAAAAATATTAATTTAGAATTAAAGCAACAGGTCAAAGGATATATGATAAAGCCATGTTTAGCTGTTATTCAGATAGGAAATAATGATATAAATGATACTTATATAAATGCTAAAATAAAGACTGGCAATGAAATAGGGATCTATGTTAAACATATTTCCTTTTCAGAAGATACTAAAGAAATAGAAATTATTAATAAAATTGTAGAATTAAATAATGATGATTATGTAAATGGTATAGTTTTAGAATTGCCAATACCAGAAAAATATAATAGAGAAAAGTTAATTAATTATATAGCTAGAAACAAGGATGTTGACGGCTTAACAGATTTAAATTTGGGAAAAATTTTTAATAATAAGAAAGCTTATATTCCTTGTGTAGCTCAAGCTGTTTTAGTAATGTGCGATTTTTATAATATTGCTTTAGAAGGTAAGCATGTTGTTATAATAAATAGAAGTTCCTTAATTGGAAAACCTCTAGCGGGATTATTGCTTAATAGGGATGCGACAGTAACTGTTTGTCATTCTAAAACAGAGAATTTACAATCAATTATAAATATGGCTGATATTGTAGTTTCTGCTGTGGGAAAACCTAATTTTATAACAAAAGATATGTTGAAAGAAAATACTGTTGTATTTGATGTTGGGGTATCTAAAATTGATGGAATACTATCTGGTGATGTTGATAATAATAAAATTGATACTAAAGTTGCATATTTAACACCTGTTATTGGAGGATTAGGTCCTGTTGGCATTTCGATGTTATTTAGAAATGTTATTGAATCTTATCAAAAAATGAATGATGATAAATAATTAAGATGCTTTTTCGCATCTTTTTTTGTTAAAACTAATAATTTATGATCTTTATTTGTTGATTTGTGTTATAATATTGAACGTATTTAATTTTAACAGAGTTAGGAGAAAGGTTATGAATACATATACCAACTTTAAACATAAGTTTTTAATTAATAAATTAAAACGACTATGCTATTGTCCGGCCTATTTTGCAGGCTGTGAAATATATAGATTATTAAATTATAGTACTTTGCCGGAATTGGCTTATTCAATCAAAAAAGGCAGTATTATATTAGATTCAAAATTACTTTTTGGTAGAAGAAAGACTTCAGCAGAAGAACAATTTTTATATCTCGTGAATAAATATATAGTTTTTATTAGAAACAATTTTTTTATTCATGCTACTGAAATGGTTCTAATACTAGAAGAAACACTTAAGAGCAAATATTCAAAGGTTTTATATTCCCACTTAGATTTTAATAAAGGTGATAATTATAAAATGTTTTATTCTGAATTTAAAAAAATGTTTTTATCTACCTTATTAGAAAACTACAAGAAATACTATAATGGGCCACTAGATGATCCAATGTTATCTAAGTTAAAAACTTTATCAGTGGAAAATAATATAGAATTAGAAGAAGTATTTACAATTTTTAAACAAATTATTAATTTTAGATGTAGCAATTTATATTATTGCTTTGTTACAACAAGTGATAATGATAATTTTGAATATGGAGAACAATTTTATACTGTTAAATGGAATACTTTAATCAGAGATTATATTGGTTCTTTAAATAAATGATATATCTTGATTTCCTAAAATATTATTAAAAACCAAAAAAAGTATTGTCAAAATAATTTAAATTTGATATACTTATATTGCTTGTTGTTATGGCGAGATAGCTCAGTTGGCTAGAGCGTCCGGTTCATACCCGGAAGGTCGTGGGTTCGACCCCCTCTCTCGCTACCAATTTGTTTATAACTAGATGCTTATCTAGTTTTTATTTTTATAGATTTTTAGGATATATTTAACTTTATTTATATAAAATAAAAACTAATTTATTTAACTAACTCTTTAAAGAGTTTATTATTAAATTAGTTTTTTTGTATATTAGTAAATGATCATTTGTACAATTTTTAATGGCGGAATTGTCAATTAATAATTCTTCAAACTCATCTGAAAAAAATTTTTCTCTAATTGCCTTTTTATTGATAAAAGGAATATTCTTTTGTTTAGAGGAATCTGCCCAGAACATATACGCTGTACAAATAATCCCATTGTTATTTAACAATTTTGATAGATCGTTTATAATATAATCTTTAAATTTATTAATAGGCTTTCTTTTATATATTTCATCAATAAAATCGGCTATATTAGATAAAAGAATTATATCAAATTTACAACTATATGAATTATATAATTCTGTTAAATCATAATTATTAAATACTTGTTGTATATTCAAATGTTCATAGGAATTTAATTTATGTTGAAGTATTTGATAATTACTTGGATTTAAATAACTAATAAATGTTTTTAAAAAATTATATGATTCTTCGAAGTTAAAAAATAATTTTGATTTTCTAATTCTATTTCCAGAAAATTTAGTATAAAGAGTATCCCAAAAGATCAAACTTTCCTCATCTAAGTTATTACGAATTTTTGAATATGATCGAATATTAAATACATCATATATATTGTTATCTATAACAAAAAATTTAACAAATTCGTCGTAGTTCAAGGTTCTTACTCCCGCAATTTTTAAATTTATATAATATTTAGTTAAGATATTTATATCAAAAATTTGAATTTGTTTACAATCACGCATTAATAATTCTAAAAAATGATCACCAGAACCAGCAACGGTTAATACATCTTTATTATTTATATTAAGAAGATTAAAATAACTACTTATATTTTCATTTGTAAAGGGATAAATACTACTGTATTTAGAAAATTTAGGATAATAGAAAGGATTATATTTAATAAGTTTTGAAGCTTCTTCAATATCTTTGTTAACGTTGTAATTCATTTATGTTCACCTCTTAGCATTTGTTATAATATCAAATTTTGAAATTCTTGTCAAATATAAACATCTGTTTTTTAGAAATGTTGTCTTGACTAAAGTTTTGAGTTAACTTATAATAATTATTGCATTGGAGGGGAATATGTTAGAATTAAAAAATATTAAAAAGGTTTATCAAACAGGAAATTTTCGTCAAGAAGCTTTAAAAGATATGAGTATTAAATTTCGTAAACATGAATTTGTTAGTATTTTAGGCCCATCGGGTAGTGGTAAAACTACGCTTTTAAATATTATAGGTGGTTTAGATAAATATACTAGTGGGGATTTAATAATAAATGGAAAATCAACTAAACAATTTAAGGATACAGATTGGGATAGTTATCGAAATAATGCGATTGGTTTTATATTTCAATCCTATAATCTTATTAGTCATATTAGTGTATTAGAAAATGTTGAGATGGGTATGACATTAAGTGGGATTAATCAAAAAAAACGTCGAAAAAAGGCTTTAGAGGTATTAAAAAAAGTTGGATTAAAAGATCACGCTATGAAGAAACCTAATCAATTATCTGGTGGTCAAATGCAAAGAGTTGCGATAGCTAGAGCACTTGCTAATGATCCGGATATTATATTAGCGGATGAACCAACAGGAGCTTTAGATTCTAAAACGAGTGTTCAAATAATGGACTTAATTAAAGATATCTCTAAATATAAATTAGTTATTATGGTAACTCATAATCCTACTTTGGCAAACGATTATGCCAGTCGTATTATTGAATTTAAAGATGGTTCTTTAGTGAATGATTCAAATCCTATAATCGAAGAAAGCGTTGTATCTAGTGAACATAAATTTAAGAAAACTGCTATGAATTATTTAACCGCTTTAAATTTATCCTTTAATAATATTAAAACTAAAAAGGGTAGAACATTATTAACCGCATTTGCTAGTAGTATTGGAATTATTGGTATTGCTTTAATACTTTCTTTATCAAATGGATTTGATATTAAAATAGATGAATTCCAACAAAATACTTTATCATCATTACCAATTATGATAAGTTCACAGTCAATGAATTTAGATGAAGATTCGATGATGCAACTACATAATGAACAGATTGGAAAAAATTATGAAAAGTATACTACTGCTAAAGAAGTTTATCCAAAACAAGAGTTAGAACAAGTTATGCATACCAATAAAATTACTACCAATTTATTAAATTATATTGATAAAATAGATGCTAATGATGTATCAGGGATAGCTTATACTCGTACTACTGCTTTAAATATGTTGATTAAAGTAAATGATTCTGTGAATCAATTTCCTCAAAATTATTTTACTACTATACCTAAGTCTTTAAATAACGATTTAAATGGAGTATTAGAGGATAATTATGATGTATTAGCGGGTAATTTGCCAACTAGTAAAGATGATATAGTTTTAATTGTTGATTCTAGCAATAGAGTAGATGCTAAATTATTGGCAAGTCTTGGCTTTGACAAAGATATTGAATCTATTTCGTTTGATGATATACTTGGTAAAGAAATAAAAATTATTTTAAATGATGATTATTATAAACAAATAGGTAATTACTTTACTATTAATTTAGATTTTGAAAAGATGTATGCTAATAAAGATAATATTACTCTTAAAATTGTGGGAATCATTCGTGGTAAAGAGGATAAAGCTTTAACTTCGACAGGTTCTGCTTTAGCTTATACCGAAGAATTAGTAGAATATGTAATAAATAAGAATGTTGATTCTAAAATAGTGAAAAAACAAGGTGCTAGTGACTATAATGTATTAACTGGCGATAAGTTTGATAATAGTGAAACTGGTAACCAAGTTAAACAAAACATTCTTACATATCTTGGTGCTAATGATGTTCCAGTTCTTATAAGTATTTATCCAAGAAATTTTGAATCAAAAGATAAAATTTTAGATTACTTGGATAGTTATAATATTGATAAAGCAGAAGAAGATAAAATAATTTATACGGATATGGCTGCTTTAATTTCTTCTTTATCTGGTAGTATAATGGATGCTATAACAGTTGTTTTAATAGCCTTTTCTGCTATATCTTTAGTAGTATCTGGCATTATGATAGGGATTATTACTTATATATCAGTATTAGAAAGAACTAAAGAAATAGGTGTATTAAGAGCATTAGGGGCTAGAAAAAAAGATATTTCTCGTGTATTTAATGCTGAAACATTTATTATTGGTGTCACGTCTGGCTTTATTGGTATTTTAATAGCTAGAATTTTAATAATACCTGCTAATATAATTATTGAAAATTTAACAGAGCTACCAAATGTCGCTAAGTTAAATCCACTTCATGCTTTAATTTTAATTTTAATAAGCGTTATTTTAACTGTAATAGGTGGAGCTATACCTGCTAAAATAGCCTCTAAAAAAGATCCAGTGGAGGCTTTGAGAAGTGAATAATATTAAAGAGAATTACCAAATAAAAATGGAACATATAATTGCAAATATACCACAAAATAGTGTTCCAAAATTAATGTTACAAGCTTGCTGTGCTCCCTGTAGCAGTTATGTGTTAGAAATTTTAAGCAATTATTTTCAAATTACAATTGTTTATTATAACCCAAATATTTATCCTTATGAAGAGTATATTAAACGTTTAGATGAGGTAAAAAAACTAATTAAACTTATTAAAAGTAGGTATCCGATCGATATTTTAGAAGTCGAATATGATAAAGCTGCTTTTGATGATATCAGTAAGGGTTTAGAATTTGAACCTGAAGGTGGAGCTAGATGTCATAAATGCTATTATTTACGTATAGAAAAAGTGGCATTGCTTGCTAAAAAAAATAATTATGATTATTTTACAACTACATTAAGTATAAGTCCTTATAAAAATGCTGAAGTATTAAATAATATTGGTGCTTTCTTAGAGAATAAATATAATATTAAATATTTATATGCTGATTTTAAGAAAAAAGAAGGATACAAAAGATCAATTGAATTATCTAAGAAATATAATTTATATCGACAGGAATATTGTGGTTGTGAATTTTCTATTCAAAAAAAAGAAGAAACCATTTCTTAAAAAGTTTCTTTTTTTATATTAACCTAATTTCTCCTTCTTTAAAGAAAGGTTTATCTTTGTTGATTTTATCGAAGAATAAAATACCATTTAAGTGATCGATTTCATGTTGGAAAGCGATCGCTAATTCTTCTCTAGCTCTAACTCTTATCATATTGCCATCTTCGTCAAACCCCTCAACAGTAACTCTGGCATATCGAGGAACATGACCATCTACATCACGATTTACACTTAAGCATCCTTCGCCCGCCTCAGCAGCAATTATCTCACTAGAATTGCTTACTATTTTAGGATTTATAACAACATAATTATCAAATTTACCATCATCATATTCATGAACAATGATAATAATTCTTTTGCTAATTCCTAGTTGTGGAAAAGCCATTCCCATACCAGGTCTTAGATCATATTTTTTTTCATATTCTTCAATTTGACTATATGTTAAATGATCAACAGTTTGTTTGATTAAATTTTTTTCTTTTTTAGAAAGAGGAAAAGTTGCATCTTTGGCAATTTCTCTTAATATTGGTTCTTTTTCATCTAATATATCTAATTTTTTAAACATATAATCCCTCCAACTGACAATATTCTATCACAAAAATGTATTTTTTAAAAGTATAAATTAAAAAAGAGGAAGTCTTATCTCCCTCCACAACCAGAATTGCATGAACTATTAGAATTAAATGCTCTAGCGCCAATAACAATAACTAAAAGTATAAATAATACTAAAATAATAGCTGCACCGTATCCAGTACCGCAGCCACAAACGCCACTGTATCCTTGGTTACAGCATCCATTTCCATAGCCTTGATATCCTCCACCGTAGTAATACATATTGATACCTCCATTCTTTCTAATATAGTTTATTGCATTTTCATTAATATGTTTATGTTTTCTACCTAATATCTGAAAAAAATATAAACTCATTGTCGGATTATCATTTTTATGATATTATATTTATAGTAGGTGTGCTTATGAAAAATATAATAAAAAAATTAAAAAATTTATTTCATGATATGGATAAACCACTTTTATATATTACTATTATCTTTTTTATTTTCGGCTTATTAGCTATTGTTTCAGCTTCTAGTAGGGAAGCAGTAGTAAGATATGGAGCTACTTTATATCATTATTTTTTCAAACAAATAGGTGCTTTAATTGTTGGTTTTGTAGCGTTTTTAATTATTATAAATATTGATTCTAGAAAATATAAATTTTGGGGTCCTTTAATTTATTTTGTGGTAGTATGTGCATTAGTTTATTTGGTTATTTGGGGTAAAGAAATTAATGGTGCTAAAAACTGGATATCTATTCCGGTATTTGGTTCTTTACAGCCCGGTGAGTTTGCTAAACCCGCAATGATAATTGTTTTAGCGCTTGTCTTTGAAAAATATTATAAAACTTTGAGAAATCCAAAAGATTTACAAGGTAAAATTAAGGTATTTGTTATAATTTTATTGACAGTACTTATACCGGCTATTTTAATTTTTTTAGGAAAAGATTTGGGTACTATGATGATAGTTTGTTTTATTTTTGGAATTATGTTTTTAGCAAGTCCTATTCTTAGATTAGATAAATTAAAAATAATGCTTGTTTTATTAGGATTCGTAAGTATAGGATTATTAGGAATATATGCGATTAAAGGGTATGTTTTAACCCCAGCCCAAAAAGCGAGATTTGATTTTATTGATCCTTGTTCTAATTATGAAAAAGGCGGTTATCAAGTTTGTAATGGATTTATCGCAATTAATGATGGGGGATTATTAGGTCTTGGTATTGGTAAGAGTAAACAAAAATATTCTTATTTAGCGGAACCACATACTGATTCGATATTTGCTATTATAAGTGAAGAATTAGGTTTACTTAGATGTTCTATTATATTTATAATGTATATAGTTGTAATACTTAGAATACTATTAATATCTGCTAAAGCAAATACTATTCGTGGTAGATATATATGTTTAGGGATAGCTTCATATTTATTTATTCATATTTTTCTAAACTTAGGAGGAATATTTGGTTCGATACCTCTTACTGGTGTACCTCTCCCATTTTTATCTTATGGAGGTTCCTCAGCTTTATCAACGATTTTATCTTTATCTATAGTGCAAAGAATTGCCATTGAAACAAAAAGAAAAAAAATAACTGTTTAAGATTTATAAAAAGTTATATTTTTATTGATATGCTACTATAAATCTTAAGTTTGAATAAGGATATTATTTATGAATATAATGCAAAAAAAATTAATAAATCTTGCTATAGCGTCTGGTATTACTATAATTAATTTAGGTAGTTGTTCAGCAAATAAACAATCTATGTTAGAAAAAACTAGTATAGATAATGTTGTAGTGTGTGAAGTTGATGGTCAACTAGGTTTTATTATAAAAAAATCTAGTATGTATTTAGATAAACGAATTCGTATTATACATTATCATTATATTGATCAGATATCAGGAATAATTATAGTTGATAAAAAGTCTGATTGTGATGATTTTAATATTTAAAAAAAGATATAGCCAATGAAAAAAACATTTATTACTACATGACTGATGAGGAAGTATTAAAAGCTATTCATAATGAATTAACAGAAGATGAATTATTTGTAATAATAAATCGAATATTAAAACCATATAAAGAAGTCGAAAATCATAATCAAATAATTATGAAGAAATAGTGTTTATTTTCACTATTTTTTTTGATTTCCTTAATTTACTTAAAATTCAATGCGTGTTATAATATTTACAGGTGGGAAAATGAAATTAAGTGAAGTAAATAAAGAAAAAATAACACCAGCTATGCGTCAATACGTCGATATTAAAGAGCAAAATCCTGATGTAATTATATTATTCCGTTTAGGTGATTTCTATGAAATGTTTTTTGAAGATGCTATTACAGCGTCTCACGAATTAGAACTTACTTTAACTGGTAAAAGTGCAGGATTAGAAGAAAGGATCCCTATGTGTGGAATTCCTTATCATGCTGTTCAGATTTATATTGATAAATTGATTGAAAAAGGTTATAAAGTTGGTATTTGTGAACAATTAGAAGATCCCAAAAGTGTCAAAAAGGGAATAGTAAAAAGAGATTTAATCCAAATTATTAGTAGAGGTACTGTAATTAATTCTGATAATTTAAATGAAAAAGAGAATAACTATATTGGTAGTTTAATTAACTTTGAACACGCTTATATTTTGTGCTATTCAGATATATCTACTGGAGAAATTTCTGCTTTAGTATTAGAGAATAATGTTTCGAAAATTGTTAGTGAAATCGTTAGTATTGGTATTAAAGAAATTGTTACTACTACTAAGACGGATCCAGCTATTAATTCATTATTGAAAAATCAATTTAAACTTACTATTAATATAGTTTATTCAATTATAGACGATCCTACTTATACATATATTTATAGTGATATTAGTGATGCTAGATATATAGAAACTATAAAATTATTATTAACATATATTACTGATACGCAAAAACGAAATCTATCACATATGCAAAAAGTAGTTATTAAGAATATTAACGAAAATCTAAAGATGGATATTCATACTAAAAGGAATTTAGAATTAACAGAGACGTTACGTTTAAAGCAACGTAATTATTCTCTTATTTGGTTACTTGATAAAACAAAGACAGCCATGGGTTCTAGGTTGCTCAAGAATTATATTGAAAATCCAATATTAGATAAAAATATTTTAAATAATCGTTATGATATGGTTGAAACTTTATTAAAAGAATTTATTTTAAAAAGCGATTTACAAACTTTACTTTTTGAAGTTTATGATTTGGAAAGATTAAGTGGTCGTGTAGCATTTGGTAATGCTAATGCTAGAGATTTATTACAACTGAAAACTTCTTTGAAAGCATTACCTGCTATTAAAGAAATATTAGATGCTTTACATTTTAATAAAAACATTTTAACATTACCAGATTTATATCAGTTACTAGAAGAAAGTATATATGAAACACCTCCAATAACTTTAAAAGAAGGATATTTAATT
Source organism: uncultured Bacilli bacterium (assembly GCA_947853245.1). GTDB lineage: Bacteria > Bacillota_I > Bacilli_A > RF39 > UBA660 > SIG204. The sequence goes on from CANTWP010000011.1 coordinate 10,081, forward strand.
AAAGAAGGATTTAATGCCGAAGTAGATGAATTAAAAAGTCTTCGTAAAGGTGGCAAGGATTTTGTTGCTAGATTTGAAAATGAAGAAAGAGAACGTACTGGTATTAAGAATTTAAAAATTGGTTATAATCGTGTTTTTGGATATTATATTGAAGTAAGTAAAGGTAATACTAATTTAATTAAAGAAGAATATGGTTATGAAAGAAGACAAACACTTAGTAATTGTGAAAGATATATTAGTCCTGTTTTAAAAGAAAAGGAAGCATTAATACTTAATGCGGAAGAAAGAATAATTGATTTGGAGTACCAGTTGTTTACAGAAGTTCGTGATCAAGTAAAAGAATATATTCCGGAGTTACAAAAAATTTCTAAAGTTATTAGTGAGATAGATGTTTTACAAGCGTTTGCTACGGTTGCTGAAGAAAATAATTATGTTAGACCTATTCTTATGGAGGATAATTATTTATCTATTGTTGAAGGAAGACATCCAGTAGTGGAGAAAGTATTAGATGGTTCTGAGTATGTTTCTAATGATATTCTTATGGATACTAATACTAATATTCTTTTGATTACAGGCCCAAATATGGCTGGTAAATCGACCTATATGCGTCAACTTGCTATTATAGTTATAATGGCCCAGATTGGTTGTTTTGTACCAGCAAAGGTCGCTAAAATGCCAATATTTGATGCTATATATACAAGAATAGGTGCTAGTGATGATTTAGTTAGTGGAGAATCTACATTTATGGTTGAAATGATGGAAGCTAATAATGCTATTAGTAATGCTAGTGAAAATAGTTTAATTCTTTTTGATGAATTAGGTCGTGGTACTGCTACGTTTGATGGTATGGCTTTGGCTCAATCGATTATAGAGTACATTCATGACCAAATAGGTGCTAAAACATTATTTTCAACACATTATCATGAATTAACTGATTTAGAAAATAATTTAGATCATTTAAAGAATGTTCATGTTAGTGCAATCGAAGAGAATGGTAACTTAACCTTCTTACATAAAATTAAAGAAGGCAGTATTGATAAAAGTTATGGTATTCATGTTGCCAAACTAGCTAATTTACCAAGTAAAGTTATAAAAAGAGCTAATCAAATTTTAGAAGTATATGAGAATAAAGAAAAACATCGTGATATTAAAATTCAAGAAGCATTACCTCTTGATGAAATGATTTCTAAAAAATCTGAAATAGAAGAGGAAATAGAGAAAATTAATCCGTTAGAAATTACGCCCATTGCTGCTCTTAATTTACTATATAAAATGAAAGAAAAATTAAAGAATAAATAGGAGGAAATTTATGAATATTTTAAAACGAGAAAATTGGTGGATTTGGTTGTTATTAACTTTATTTTCTGGGGGTAGTAGTACATTAGTTTTAGGCGCTATATTAGGCGTATTTGATAAAAATGCTTGGTATGCTAAATGGTATTATTGGGTAATTGGATTAGTATTATTTATTTTTCCCTTTTATATCATGTTGGTAGTATTTAATATTGAGATTCTATGTAAGACTTGTGCTAAGTTAAATGTGCCAGGTAAAGAATATTATTTAAGTCCTTATTTATGGGTTTTAGCATTAATTATACCTGTGATTGGTTGGTTAGCTATGATCGCTAGTTTAGTATATCTTCAAGTATATACTTTGGTAGCGCTTTATCAAGGTCATGGAGAAACATATATTAAATAATAAAAAATAAAACGTTCGATAGAAACGTTTTATTTTTTTGTACCATAAATAGCTTTTTCAAATTCTGGTAAAACTCCAATACCATTAGTACGATGAGGAGGTAGTTGATATATATCATGGCCTGGAAAATCATTTGCTTCTACAATAACTGGCCCTTTATTTGATATACCAATATCCCAACCAACTAATCTTACTTCTGGAACAATTTTACCGGCTTCTTTTACTAGATTTAAAGCTTCTTCCCACATTGGAATTTTAAATCCTATAAATTTAGTTTTAGTAATCGGATGATATTCATATAAATTATGAGCTTTATCTAATGCATTATATTCAATTATACCAGTATCTTTGTTAACTGGTACAACCATGCCACCGCTATTGAAATTATCGACAAATGAACCATTTCCAATACGAAGATAAGCCGCTACTATATGAACCTCATTATCACGTAAAATACTTATAATACGACAAGTATTAATAGCACCAGCATACATTTTATCCATATCAGAATGTTGAATAATAACTTCTTCTAAAATAACATTCCCTTTAGTTTGTATATATTCAAATAATTCTTTTTTCTTATAATTTTTAGTATTAATTTTTTCGATCCCTTTACCACAAGTTCCATCGATTGGTTTTAACATAAATGTTGAATGTTTTTTTATAAATTCATTAAATTCTTTTTCTGAAGAATTATTAAAATCTAACCAATCTCGATTAAGAAATTTATAAAATAGGGTATTAAATTCTTTTTTACTTGCTAATTTATATATATGCTTTTTATCGTTTAATTCTTTTATAAAGGCATTATTTTTACCTCTAGTTAAAACTGTCTTTCTTTGATTTCTATTTAAATTATACATTTCAAATAATTCATAATCCATATAACCCGCTTGATATTTAAGGCCACAATAGATCATATCGAAAAATATAAAAATTTTATTTTTCTTGGTTTTGATATGAATATCATCAATCTTTTTAAACATCGATTTAAAATTCATATTGCAAATTCTTTTAAATAAGTATTTAACTTTGTTCACTAGAAGTGACCTCACTTTCTGTTGCGACAGTTGATTGTGTTTTTTCTATAGTAGAAAATAAATTTTTATAATAATTATTTTTTTGTATTAAAGATGATACTAATATTTTTTGTTTAACTATGCTATTAATATTTTCAATATATTCATCAGTAACAACTATATCTTCACTAGCGGGAATAAAATTTTTACCATTATATCTACCTAATTTAGTCATCCAACTATAATCAGAGAATATTACTAAAGAATCATCAGTTGATAAAATATCTTTACCCATAAGTAATCTTGAATCGTATTCGACACCCATTAAATTTAATAGAGTAGGTAGAACATCAATACTAGATGCGAGTTTATCTACAGTAACACTTTTTTCCATCGCACTATTGTAGATCATCAATGTATTTTTATGTACATCAAATTTGTCATAGATTTGTTCACCAGCTAATTCTTCTAATTCGTTCATTTTAGTTTTAAAATAATATGGCCAATGATCTGGAGATAATACAAATACTGTATCATCAAGTTTACCGGCTGCTTCAAGTCCTTGCATTAAATATTCTAATGCTTTATCTAATTCGATAGTGCCTGCTAAATAACCTTTGACATTTTTAGAATAATTTAAATCTTTAACTAAGTTCCAATTTTGCCTTACTATAAAGTTAGAATCATAATCATATTTACCATGGCCACTAATAGAAACATAATAAGTAAAGAATTTATCTTCGTTTATATATTTAGCAATACTATTTTGAACCATTGTTAAATCACTAGCATGGAAATATTGACATTTCATATTAAGAGAAGTATCACAGAACCCATAATCATTATAACCTTGTGCTTTAAAGTATTCTTCACGATTATAATAATAAGCAGCAAAGCCATGATAAGCAGATACTTTATAATTAAAGTTAGAAAATCCATTTACAAATCCATAAGGATGATAATTATTTCTGGAATTATATAAATTATAAGCATTACCAATTATTGGATATAAACTCCATTCTAACATGTATTCACCGTCTGCAGTACTAGTGGGATATAGTGGAACATAGTAGTTTTCAAAATTAAATCCTTCTGTCATCATTTTATATAGAGTTGGAGTAAGTTCTTCACTAATAGCGGGTTTATATAGAGATTCTGCCAAAATAAATACTACATTTTTATCTTTGAACATACCAGTATATTCATTTTTTTCTGTTGGCATTTGACTACTAAAATAGGTGCTTATTTGTTTAATATTTTTATTATTCTGGTTTTCCACAACAGTTTTCCAATCGATATCAATTTGATTGTATTGTAGTTTATTATTTTCAGTATAATCTGGTGTTTGCAAATTACCAGTTAAGATATCGCCTTCATTAGTATTAAATAAACTTTTTTCGATATCGATTCTAAGTGTAGTTAAAATTCCAAAACGTTCAACACTAGTAGTTGGTGAAGCAATGTTATTATAGATTTGATAATTAGAATAAGTGCCATCTTTATCAAGGGTAATAGTAAATAAAGCTCCACCATGGATTATTAGTAAAATGGCTAATAACAAAGAGATATGTGGTAATTTTAAAGTCTTAAAATTCCAAAATTTTAAAGAAACAATCAATATTAATATGGGAATAAATGTAATACTTAATACTCCTATATTATGTGTTATAACAGTGAATATTTGATCGGCTCCTTCGGTTACTTGACCGACCATCATAATGGCGGATAAAGAAAAGAAAGATTCATACATTTTAAAATAAACTATTTCTGCACAATAAATAATTGCTACAACAATACTTAAGATAATAGCTAGAATTTTATTTATTAATTCCTTTTTAATTAAACTGCAAATTATACCAAGAATAATTCCTATTGCTATACCAAATAAAGCTGTAATTCCGATATTGAAATTGTTAAAGCAGGCATAATGCGCCACAATTTCTAAAAATAGAATGTAAAATATAAAGAAACAATATAATCTAATTTTTTTATTCATAAATTCCACCACACTAAATCTATTATTCATGATCAAAAGTATAACATATTTTTAACAATAAGGCAAAAAAATCTATATTAAAAGTTAAAAATATGATAAAATGAATTGGGTGAAGAAAATGGAACAATTAAGTAGAAGTGAATTGCGTAAAAAGATTATGACAATTCTATATCAAATCAATGTATATGATAAAAATAAAATGAATTATAATATAGATGATATTATAAAAGAAGTAAGCGAAATAGATAATGAATTTATCAAAGAAATCGTCTATGGGGTTGTTACTTATAAAGCTGATATTGATAATCTTGCTAATAAATATCTAAATAATTGGACTATCGATAGATTAGGTAATACGGATCAAGCGATTCTTCGTATGGGAATTTACGAGTTACTTTATACTAAAACTCCTGAAGTAGTTTCTATTAATGAAGCAATTGAACTTGCTAAAATTTATAGCGATGATGATGTAAGAAAGATGATTAATGGTGTATTAGATAAAGTTTATCATAGTAAGGAAAACTAATATGAATAATGATAAGTATTTAACAGTTACCGCTATTACTAGATATTTAAAATATAAATTAGATTCTGATGAACATTTAAAAAATGTTTTTTTAAAAGGAGAAATATCTAACTTTAAAGCACATACTACAGGACATTTATATTTTTCTTTGAAAGATGAAAATAGTAAAATAAATGCTATTATGTTTAGTACGAGTGCTAAAAAATTAAACTTTAAACCACAAGATGGTTCCAAAGTATTGTTAGTAGGCAGAATAAGCGTTTATGAAGCAACTGGTAATTATCAAATCTATGTTGATGAAATGTTAGAAGATGGGGTAGGAAATCTTTATATCGCTTATGAAAAATTAAAGGCCGAACTTGCTAAAGAAGGATTGTTTGATGAAAAATATAAAAAGGTTATTCCTAAAATTCCTAGTAAAGTAGGAATAATAACAGCATCAACAGGTGCCGCCATTAAAGATATATTATCTACTATTCAAAGACGATTTCCTTTATGTGAAACAATTCTTTTTCCAAGCTTAGTACAAGGAGAAAATGCTGCTGCCGATATAGTTAAAAATATAAAATTAGCAGATACTTATGATATCGATGTATTAATCGTTGGTCGAGGAGGCGGTTCAATTGAGGATTTATGGCCATTTAATGAAGAAATCGTGGCACGTGCTATATACGAGGCAAATGTACCAATAATTAGTGCGGTTGGACATGAAGTAGATTTTACAATAGCGGATTTTGTCGCAGATTTAAGAGCACCAACGCCAACAGGTGCCGCCGAACTTGCTGTTCCTAATCAGGTAGATGTATTAAAACATATCGATCAGTTAAAAATTCGAGCTAATGAAAACATGTATAAAAGAATCAATTATCAAAAGTTATATTTGGATTCCTTAAAGAATTCATTTGTAATTAAAAGTCCAATGATAATGTTTGAAAATAAAAAACAAAAATTAGATATGAATATCGATAAAATTAAAAATTTAATTTCTAGTATTTTAGAAAATAAAAAAAGTAAATTTAATTTGCTTAAAAGTAATTATTTATTAAATAATCCTAAAGAAATATATAAGCACCAACAAATTAAGTTAGATAATATTATTGATAAACTAAATATAATTAATCCTTTAAATACCTTAAAACGAGGTTATTCTCTTACATATTGTAATGATAAAATAATTACAGATGTTGGATTGTTAAAGAATGGAGATATCATAAAAAATAGATTAGAAAATGGTTTTGTTGAATCACAAATAATAAGTATTATGGAGGTTAAATATGGCAACAACAAAGAAAAAATTTGAAGATAAGATGAATGAATTAGAAAGTATTATTAATGAGTTAGAAAATGGTAATATTGATTTAGAAGATTCTATAAATAAATATACTGAAGCAATGAAATTAGTTAAAGAATGTGATGAGCAATTAAAAAACATAGAAAAACAAGTTAGTAAGATTGTAGTAGCAGATGAAAAACTTGAGGACTTTGATATTGAATAAAAGAGTTTTGGGGCAAAAAAACAATGATTGTATACTTACAGCTATGGTTGTTTTTGCCCTTTTTACTTCGTTTTTATTATATATATTTAATAACAAATATATCACAATATATAGTAATGCAATATTAGTTTTATTATTCTTTATTTTATTGGGTAGAATAATTGTTAAATATAAAAAAGGCGAAGATTTAAATATAGATAAAAAAGATATAAGTTTATTATTTCAACTAATAATTCCTTATATAATTTATTATTTATATTCTTTAATATTGATCATTGTATCTGATAAAAGTATTGAATATCTAATTATTCATTCTACTATTTCTATTGGAATGACTATTATAGTTATTTTAATTGCTTTTCTTTTAAATATATTGTATCAGAACCAAGGAATTAAAATGATTAATCTATCATTTATTGGGGCCAATGTCGCAGTATTGCTTTATTTTATAATAACTTGTTTATTAACTGGTAAAATAAATCTAAGTATATTAGAAGTTCATGAATTAACTTATATTATAGGATTACTCCTTCTTTTTAATGTTATAAATGGAACTAATAAATTTAATAAAATTAATATATTACTTTTATTATTTTTAATAATAGGTGGCAAAAGAATTACTAATCTTTCATTAATAATATGTTTAGTTGGTTATTTATTGTATGTACTGTTGCTTAAAAAATTTAATAGTAAAAAAAATATTTTAATATTTACTTCTTTGATTTTAATATTTGTGTTTAGTTATTTATTAATTTCTACTCATTATTTAGATTATTTTTTACAATTCTTAGAGTATTTAGGTGTTAATACAATGGGCCGTAATCAAATTTATTTATGGTTTAAAGATTTTTATAGCGGACTTAATTTGTTTGGTCAAGGAATATATTTTACTAACTACGCTATAAGTATGTCACCACTTATGTCTTGCTATAAAGCTATACATAATGATATATTAAGAATATTTATAGAAGGTGGATTAATATTTTTTATAATTTATTTTATTAATTTTATTGCATTACAGACTAAAAGATTATTAAACAATTATGATCTTAAAGTAGCAAGCACTTATATATTTTTAATATTATTTACGATATTTCATTATACTACTGATAATGTATTTGTTTACATTAGGTATATTTTAGTATTTAATTTTTTAATATTTTATATTTCTAAGACAAGGAAAAATTTAACATGAAATAATCTTAATACTTTTTAACATTGTAGTTATAATAATAATGTAGCCTATGTTAAAGAAGGAGATGTTTTATGTTTTTTAAAAAATTTAAAATTCACAGTCTTCTTATTCTTCTGACATTATTTATTATTCCCAGTACTATTTATGCTTATTCAGATGAAATCATTGCTGGTGGAGAGAATATTGGCATTGAAATTAAAACTAATGGAGTTGTGATTGTTGGAACTTATAAAACTGGTGAACAAAATCCCGCAGTTGATGCTGGCTTGCAAATAGGTGATATAATTACTTCCATTGACGATCAAGAGGTTACTACGATCAATGAAATGGTAAATACCATTAGTACTGTATCTAATAGTTCGATTAAGATAGGATTTTTACGAAATGGAAATACTAAGTATACGGAATTACAGTTATATAAAGAATCAGATAGTTATAAAACTGGTCTTTATGTAAAAGATACAGTAAGTGGTATTGGTACTTTGACCTTTATTGACCCTAATACTAAATTATTTGGAGCATTAGGCCATGAAATTACCGAAAGAAATACTGGTAAAATTTTAGAAATAAAAGATGGTAGAATTTATACTTCTACTGTAACTAATATTGTACCTAGTAATAATGGTGTACCTGGTGAAAAAAATGCTAAAATGAATAAACAAGAGGTAATAGGGGAAGTCACAGAAAATACCGATAGGGGAATATTTGGAAGTTATCAAGAGCAAATAACAGACTATAAGACATATAAAGTAGGTCATTTTGAAAATATTCAAAAAGGAGAAGCAAAAATACTTACAGTTATTGAAGAAAACAAAGTTGAAGAGTTTTCGATAAATATTTTGAAGTTGAATAATAATCAAGAAACCAAAAATATTATATTTGAAATTACTGATCCAGAATTATTAGATAAAACTGGAGGAATAGTTCAAGGAATGAGTGGTTCACCAATTATTCAAGGAGAATATATAATTGGTGCAGTTACTCATGTAGTAGTAGATAGTCCAAATAAGGGATATGGTATTTTTATTACTAATATGTTAGAAGAAGCAGAAAATTAAAGGGTCTAGGGTTATACCTAGGCTTTTTAAATGCTGAAATAAAAATATTTTTTAATTGAATTTTATTAAAATACTTTTAGTTGGTTGCAAAAGGAACAATAAATTATTATAATTATATTGAAAGTAGGAGGAACAAAATGTTAAAACTCAAAAATGTTGCTAAATTTTACTATAATAAAGGATTAATTACGAGTGGTTTTTCTAAAATTAATTTAGAATTTAAAATTGGCGAATTTGTGGCTATTACGGGGGCTAGTGGTAGTGGTAAATCAACACTCCTTAATGTATTAAGTGGTCTTGACTCTTATGAAGAAGGCGAAATGTATATAAATGGCGAAGAAACTAGCCATTATACAGAGAAAGACTTTGAAGAGTATCGTAGAAAATATGTGAGTAATATATTTCAAAATTTTAATTTAGTCAATAGTTATACAGTTTATCAAAATATTGAACTTGTATTACTTTTAAATGGTTATAATAAAAAAGAAGTAAAAGATAAAATTATCGAATTATTAAAGAAAGTAGATATGTATAAATTTAAAAATACTAAAGTATCTAAATTATCTGGTGGGCAGAAACAACGTGTCGCAATTGCGAGAGCGCTTGCTAAAGAAACACCAATTATCATAGCAGATGAACCAACTGGTTCTTTAGATAGTAATTCTGCTTCTAAGATAATCCAATTACTTAGTTACTTAGCTAAAGATAAATTAGTTATTATAGTTACCCATAATTTTGAACAAGTAGAAAAATATGTAACTAGAAAGATTATTATGAATGATGGAAAAGTATTAGAAGATGTTACATTAACTAAAGTAAATAATTCTAAAAAAGATATCGTATGTAATGATTTTAAAACCATATCTAATATAAATAAAATTAGATTAGGAATTAGAAATGCTTTTAATATTAAAACTAAATTTTTACTTATTTTAGCGGTCTTCTTATTTTTAATTTTTGCTATATCTAGTGAGTATTCTTTTAATAAAAATGATGAATATCTAGAGTCAATTGATGGCTATAATTATTATTTTGATTCTAATCCTAAAAGAATTATTGCTAAAAAAGAAAATAAAACTGAATTTAACGAATTAGACTATCAAAATATTAATAACATTATTGGTGTCAACAATATCATTAAACATGATACATTATTAGATGTGGCTTTTTCTTTTGGCGATAAAAATGATGAATATTATTTATACGGTCATGTTAGGGACGTAGTAAATATTAAAGCTGAAGATTTATCTTATGGGAGAATGCCAAGTTCTAAAAATGAAATAGTTATCAGTGGAAATAAAGATTATAATTATTTTTTATCTGATCATCCAGAGAAATTGTTGAATATGGAAATATTAACACGTAATGATTATCAAGAAATAAATACTGGTGAAGCATTTAAAATAGTAGGTATTATTTTAGAAGAGTCATCAAATTATGATTTTCTAAATTATATGGGTAACTTTACTTTTTATGGTAATGATGAATTTTTAGAATATTTTAGTGCTAAAACAATAGACACTTATAGTACTATAAAGCAAATAATCAACAATAAAGATTATAATTATTTGATTAGATTTAGTAATTTAGTCCCAAAAGGGGAAGCTTACATTGATGAAACATTTAGTGATATTTGTAAAGATGATAATTGTAAAAATGAAGATATGCAGTTAAATATAAATAATATTTATTATAGTTCTACTTTAAATTTAAAAATTACTAATACATATAACAATACTTCGATTAAGAAACTTTTAAATATTGATAATTATGAGATGGTTGGTAATTATATTTATATAAATGATGAAGAATATTTTAATTTATTTAAAGACAAAAATTATCAAATAAGCATCATAGTTAATGATGATACAGATTTATATAGAGTTAATAATGAACTTAATAATTTAGGTTTAGATACTTTAGTAATAAAAGATACTTTCTATTCAACTGGGACAAAAGAGATAATGGGTCTTTTTAAAGATTTTTTGATGATTGGTCTTTTAATAGCGTTGTTTTTTATTACACATTTTATTATTAAACTTATTTTAAAATCTCGTAATACATATTATGCAATACTAAGAATACTGGGTTCTAGTAGAAAAGTTTCTAAGCATTTACTTACAATTGAACTTTTAACGGTTTCATCTCTTTCATATCTTATTTTTCTAGGAATAATAATGTTGACCCAATATGGTGTATTAAAATTAAACTTAACAACTATGATTAAATATTTAGGATTAAAAGAATATATAATAATTTATTTGATTACTACATTAATGTCATATTTAATTAGTCTTAGATATGCTAGAAAATTATTTAAAGATAGCACGATGAATACCATCAGGGAAGAGGTGTAATTATGCTTAAAATTAACAATGTAAACAAATTCTTTAATAAAGGTAAAAAAAGTGAAATTCACGTTATTAATAATATAAATTTAGAATTAGAAAAAACCGGCTTAGTTGCACTTTTAGGTCCTTCTGGAAGTGGCAAAACAACTTTATTGAACGCTATTGGTGGTTTGGATAATATAAAGTCTGGATCAATTTATATTGATGACGAAAAGATCAGTTCAAAATCTGTTTATAAAGTGGATCGAATCAGGAATTTGAATATTGGTTATATTTTTCAAGATTATAAATTGATTGATGATGATACTGTATTTAATAATGTGGCTATTTCTTTAAAATTAATTGGTATTAAAGACAAAAAAGAAATAAAAAATAGAGTTAATTTTGTTCTAGAAAAAGTTGGTATTTACCGTTTTCGTAATCGACCTGCTGGTACTTTATCAGGTGGGGAACGTCAAAGAGTTGGTATAGCAAGAGCTCTAGTTAAAGATCCTAAAATCCTCCTTAGTGATGAACCGACCGGTAATTTAGATAGTAAAAACTCTTTAGAAATTATGAATATTATTAAAGCAATTTCTAAAAATCGTTTAGTTGTATTAGTTACTCATGAACGTAATTTAGCAGAATTTTTTGCTACAAGGATTATCGAAATTCAAGATGGTAAAATCATAAAAGATTATGAAAACAATCATGAAAATCATCTCGATTATCAAGTTGACAGTAGATTATATTTAAAAGATTTTAAAAATCATGAAATATTAGAAAAAGATAATACTAAAATAGAATTATTTTCTAATGAAAAAGAGACAATAAATTTAAAAATAGTTGTTAAAGGTAATAATATATATATTAATAGTGATAATACTAAACTGGATATAATAAGCGATACCTCTAGTATCGAGTTTATTGATGCTCATTATAAAAAAATTGAAAAACAAGAAATAGATAAGTATAATTATGATTTTTCTAATATCTTTAATGAAAATATTTCTACTAAATATTCTTCAATTTTTAACCTGTTTTCTTTAATAGGCAATGGTTTCAAAAAAGTATTTAATTTTTCTAAATTAAAGAAAATATTATTAATTGGTTTCTTCTTATCAGGAGTTTTTACAATGTATGCTGTTAGTTCAATGTTTGCGGCTCTAACCATTCGTGAAGAAGATTTTATTGAAATTAATAGAAATTATCTAACTGCTAAAGTAAGTAATATAACAGTTGATGATTATCTTAAGTATGAAAAACATGCTGATACTAATTATATGTTACCGTCTAATTCGTTGGTAACTTTACCAATTACTGCTGAAGACTTTTATCAATTAACGTCTAAAGTGGCATATATAGATGGTTCTATTGCTAGCAAAGATATGATAAATAGTAATGACATTATTTTAGGTAGCTATTCTAGTGATATTTCTAGTTTTATCTTAGATGAAATGGTAGTAAAGACTTTATTAAATAGTGAAAGTGCTAAAATGTTAGGTTTACTTAAACCTGAAGATTTATTAAATAGAACAATAGCAATACCTATGATGGGAGATTTTATTATCACTGGTATAGTTAATACTGGCAGTCCTTCTATTTATATGGATGAAAGTTTACTAATAAATGCTTTAGCAAATACAGCTAATATTAACTATCAGGATAATGAAGTTTTTTATACCAAAGATATTTATGAAGGAAATAATCAATTATACTATGATTATAATTTGGTTAAAGGTAATATAACCTTAAAAGAGGGAAAATTCCCAGAAAAAGATTATGAAGTAATTGTTAATATTTCTAATAAATATATACTTGAATTAAATAAGGAAATCGATTTAAAAATAAATAATCACAAATTAAAAGTAGTAGGGTATTATGAAAGTACTGATGATTTTAATTATTATTTAGTGAATAATAATATGATAAAGTATTCTTTAATAAATATCGCTAATAATATAGTCGTTTATAGTAATAATAAAGATAATACTAAAAACTATTTTAGAGAAAACAAACTAAATATCCAAGATAGCTATGATTATAGTAAGGATGTTTATTTAAATCAGAAAAAAGATATGATTCGTAGTAGTTTAACATCGGCTTTAGTAGTACTAATAATTTCTTTAATTGAAATATTTTTAATGATTAGATCTTCATTTTTATCACGTATTAAAGAAATAGGTATTTACCGCGCTATTGGTCTAAAAAAAATAGATATTTATAAAATGTTTGTTGGTGAAATATTTGCAATTACAACACTAGCTAATGTACCAGCCATTATTATTATGGCTTATGTATTAAACGTATTATCTAATATTAGTTTATTATCTGGTTATTTTATTATCAATATCCCAATTGTATTACTTGTAATAATATGTATATATATATTTAATCTAGTAATAGGTTTATTACCTGTATTTACAACTATTATAAAAACTCCAGCAAGTATTTTAGCTAGATATGATTTAGATTAATATAAAAAATAGAACTATCTTTTTAAGATAGTTTTTGTATTAATGATTCATATAATAAATCAACGATATAATTACTAGGTTGTAACTTATATTTGTCTATTAATTTATCAATTATATCTGTACTATAAACTTCATCTAAGAATGATAGTATTGGAAATAATTGATTTTTTAGTTTACTTAAATATTTAGGTGTATATATTTCATCTAGAATTAAAATGGGTAAATCTTCTGACCATTTAGTAAATTCTGTTAATATATTTCTTGAACTATCTAAATAAGTAAAGGATTCTTTATCATAAGAAATCCATGATATCATCTCAGGAATAGGTAATTTATTTTCTGTCAATCTATAATCAAAGCGATCAAGTAGTCTTAATCCATCTAGCTTTAAAGCGGAAATTTGAATTATTTCACCTGTTTCTGGAATACTAGAAGTAGGAATTAATTCAACTATAATATATTTCTTAGTTAATAATTCCATAAGATTTTTGTTTACCATGCCCAGCTGTGGAGATATCACTATTTTTAATAGTTTCTTCATCAACCTTTTCATTGCCATAACCAAATCCTACTAATAAACCTTTGGTCATACCAAAGTAGAGATTAGTAGCTTTTTCATATTGTTTTTCATTAATAAGCTTAGCAGCATCTACTAAAACCTCATCATATATAGTTTTAGAAATTTCAAACTTCTTAGGACTACATGCAATAGAGTTAGCTATTAGTGGTCCTAAAATATCATATTCAACCAATAATCTCTTATATTTTTCATTTTTACTTAAATATTTTTCTCGAAGTTCTCTTATATCACTTAAAACAACACAATTATCTTCAAAACCTAAAACATCACAGACAACAGTTGTTATATAGCATCCTGGGTTATCATAACCATTTTGTTCACGAACACTTCTATTTTCTAAATCTTTTATGCACCAATCTGGTCTAGAATAAGCACGACAATAATCGTAGCAGTGTTCAGTGGTTGCTAAAACATAAGTATCTCTTCTTTCACAATAAAAATAACCTTTACTATCTCCTTTACTGTTACCAGGATTTAAATATGTACATTCAGAACAATAATCCATAAATAGGCCTCCTTTTTAGTGGAATTATTTTAACATATAACACTTTTTAAGTCAAACAGATTGTTAAAAATAATTCTATTTGTTATAATCTTATGAGAAAAGAGGTATACATTTGAAATATAAAAAAATATATTTAGAAATTACTAATAATTGTAATTTAAATTGTGATTTTTGTATCAAAAATAAAAGAGTTAATAAATATATTCAAAAAGAAGATTTTAATTTTATTTTAAATAAAATTAAAGATTATACTGATTATTTATATTTTCATGTTTTAGGAGAACCTTTAATGCACCCTAATATTAACAAATTAATAGATCTAGCAAAAGATAAAGGTTTTTATGTAAATATTACTACTAATGGTTATTTGATTGACAGAATTAAAGATAATACCAATATAAGACAATTAAATATTTCTTTACATAGTTATAGCGATAAATATCATATAAGTTTACTTGATTATTTAGATAAAATATTTTTAGTTGTCGATAGAATGATTGTTAATAAAACTTATGTTTCACTAAGATTATGGGTAAATAATTCTTTTAATAAAGATATAATTGAATATATAAATAAGCGTTATAATATAAATATAGAATTTGATGTACAAAATTATAAAATAAATAGTTTTTTATTTATAAATAATTTTCATGAGTTTATTTGGCCTGATCTTAACAATAATATTTTAGAAGAACAAGGTAGTTGCTACGGGCTTAGAGATCATATTGGTATTTTAGTTGATGGGACTATAATTCCTTGTTGTTTAGATACATTAGGTATTATTAATTTAGGTAATATTTATCAAGATAATTTAGAAGATGTAATTCATTCTTCAAGATATCAGAATATATTAGAGGGATTTAAAAATAATAAGAAATGTGAACAATTATGTCAACATTGTAAATTTATTTAAATAAAAAATTAAATTCTATTTTAATTTTTAAAATCTGAAATTATGTTTAAGATAGTCTTTGTTTTTGCAAGATGTTAATATAAAATAAAGTGTAAATAAAATAAATTCACATTTGCATTTTTCTATTTTTTTTGTTAAAATTGTTAACAGAGAGTGATATTATGATGTTAAAGCTTTTAAATTCAAAGATTTCATTAAATCATTTTCTCAAATTTAAATTAACAAGTTATTTAAGATTTTAAATATTAGAGAGAAGTACTGAATCTAATGAATTTTATACTTCTTTTTAAATGTTAAAATATGAATGTAGTTACAAAGCAGAAAATAGAATGTGTGAAATTTAAAATTGAGTTGATGATGAAACAAAAAAACATTTCTAGAAAGGAAATGCTAAGGAGAACGGGATTAAAAAATGAGGTTTTTAATAGGTATTATTATTCAGAAATAAAAAGGATTGATATTGATGTTATATTAAAAATTTGTAATGTATTAGAATGCAATATTAGTGACATAATGGAACACGTCAAAATGTAAGTGCCTTATATAGGGCAAATTAAACATTATTATGCATAATGAATTGTGGCATTATTGTTGCAATGCTATAATGAAATTGCAATAATGTGGAAGTAAAAATAGAGTAGAGGTGTAACTTTGAAAAAATATAATTTTTTGTTTTTTGGTTTTATAATTTTCTTAATGATTATTTTAGCTTTTGCTATAAAGGATACTTTTTCACCATATTATTCCCAAGTAAAATTGTATGAAGAAAAAATAAATAAGTGTCAAAAATATTATGATGGGAAGTTGGATAGATATGAGAAAAAATGTATTAATGATTCGTCTGGAACGTTAAAATGTATTGAAATAGATTTAGCAGAATATTGCAAAAATATAGAACAAGAAGAAATGCCTCAAATATTAGATGCTTTTAATGCGACTGTTTATACATTAAATGGCACAATATTTTCTCAATTTAGTTTTTTTCTTCCCTTATTAATTATTTGCTTCTCTGTTATAGAGCTATATAGGGATCTAAAATCTGGTTTCTTTAGAAATAAAATATTAATTATCGGCTACAAGAATTATATTTGTAAAATTATACGAAAAGTTTGGAGATTTGCTTTGATTCTTCCTGTATTAGCTATTGTTACATTTATAATATGTTCAATTATATCTGAAAATTTTGATTATCAACAAACGTTGTTATTAGGTCAAAATTATATTGAATCATCTTTATACGAGAATTTTCCTTTGTTTTGTTTTACATATATATTTGTTTTCTTTTTGCATTCTTTATTTTGGATAAATTTAGGAATAATATGTACTAAGAAAAATAGAAATTATGCTTCTGGAGTATTATGTGCATTTTTGTTATATATTGGTTATTGCATAATTTCAGAGATTTTTGGAGTATATATATTACCAGAATTTTTAGGTATAAAGGGTTATGGAACATATACTTACATGGGAATTATATGGTCATATGAAAATGTAACTTGTTTTGGAATGTTAATTTATGGCTTTGTACTTGCTGCAATATCAACAATAATCGTTTATATTAAATATCATAAACAGGAAGATGTGGTAATAGCAAATGAAGTCTAATAAATATTTTCATAACTATTTAAAGTCTTTTACGAATGGTAATTCTTTTAAAGTATTAGTTTTATTTTTGATATTAATTAATATTTGTTATCCAATTAATATATTTGCATATGGTTTTGATATAAATTACTTTGAATTTATTTATTATACATTAACCAATGAATATTATGTAATAATACTATTAATATTATTGATTTTAAATACTATAAATACTGTCCGATTTTTTACTTCAAATACCATATACATTCAACGATTTAAAGATAAAAATGAATATTGGTTTAATCTAATTAAGATAATTATTTTTAGTAATTTTTTGTATTTTTTGATTAATATTATTTTATTAATTATTGTTTCTAATTTGCTTATGGGACATAAAGTAGTTATCACTAAATGGGAAAATTACAATGTTTTCAATTTCACTTATATTATATTTTATATTTTTAAATTATTTTTGATTTATAATTTGATTTGTATTTTAGGACTTGGTTTTTCAAAAATGTTTGGAATTTTAGGAATTGTTTTATATTGTATATTAATTTTATCACCAATGTTATTAGTTAATAATATCTATAAAACGGTTTATAATTTAACTTCGATTCCTATTTTACCCTATTACCATTTAATTAAAACAAATTATGCTAACTTTAATTTAGAATTATTATCATCCATTATTTATATAATAATCAATATATTTATTATTATATTTGTATTTAAATTAGGCAATTATTTTAACAAAGGGAGTATAGACATAAAATGAAATATATAATGCTAAATGATATAAGATATACATTAAGACAAGAATTTAAAATTATAATTATTTATCTTTCAGTTGCCTTTTTATGCCCGATATTTTTATCTTATGATCAATCTATTTCGATAGAAAGATTAATTTATGGTAGTTTAGGATTTGGTTTGCGAATTAATGATTTATCAATTTTTGAAAAACTAATTTTTTGCTTTTCGATTATTGTTTATTTGTATTTACTTTTAAAGGTTTTTACTAAAGATATTTTGAATGATGTTGAAAATTTGTTTTTACGTATTTCCACCAAACAATGGTTATTTTATAAAATAATAAGTATTTTCTTAATTTCATTATGTTTGTTATTTCTGTATTATGGTACAGCAAATTTGGTTATTTTATTATTGAAGAAAGATATTAGTATTGATTTATTTCACTTATTTATAAGAAACATAGAATTTATTTATTGTTTACAGTTATTAATTTTAATTATATATGTAGCTTATTATAATAAAAAAAATAATTTATTTTATTTATTAGTAATAACAATTATATTTGTACTTGTTTTTTGGAAACGTTTTATAAATTGGAATATAACTGACTGTCACATTTTAGTAACAATATTTATTTTAATGATAATAATTTTTACAATTATATCTAAAAATATGAAATATATATTTGAAAAAATAAAGGAGAAAATGATATGAAAATAGAAGTAAAAAATATTACTAAAAATTTTAAAAAAACATCTGTTTTAAGAAATGTAACTTTGACATTTAGAAGCGGACATATCTATGGATTGATTGGTAAAAACGGTAGTGGTAAATCTGTTTTTTTAAAAATAATTTGTGGCTTTTATAATCCAACAGAAGGTGAAGTTCTATTTGATGGTAAAAATATATTTAAAGAAAATAAATTTCCTCCTAATACTAGGGCTTTGATAGAAAAACCATATTTTTTACCAGAATTATCTGGCTATGACAACTTGAAGTTGCTGGCAAATTTAAATAAAAAAACCTCAGAAGAGAATATTAATGATGCTTTAAAAATAACTAATTTATATGAAGATAGAAAGAAAAAATATAGTACTTATTCTTTGGGAATGAAACAAAAATTAGGAATTGCACAAGTCTTAATGGATAATCCAGATATTATTATATTGGATGAACCATTTAATGGAATCGAGGAGCAAACCGCAAAAGAATTAAGAATAAATCTTTTAAAAAGGGCAAAGGCTGGTAAAATAATAATATTAGCAACTCATTTGAAAGAGGATATACAGGAATTAGCAGATGAAGTCTATGTTTTTGAAGATGGTAATGTAAAATTAGATAAATTAAAATAGTTAGTTATAATTGGAATACTATATTGAATAAATATTTAATTATATATTAATGACCAATTAAAAATTTAATTGCATTTAAGAAGGTAATTTATTTTTACAAGTTATCTATTGTAAATTCTTAGATACAAAATAAGTTTTTGTATCTTTTTTATATACTTATATGGTATAATTAACATAGAATAGAGGGGATAGTTATGAGTAAACAATATTTAGAAGATGTCAATTTATTAGATAAATATTTTCGTGCTGCAAATTATTTATCAGCTTGTCAGCTTTATTTATTAGATAATCCTTTACTTAAAGAACCATTAAGTAAAGATCAAATCAAGAAAAAAATAGTTGGACATTGGGGAACAATTCCAGGGCAGAATTTTATATATACGCATTTAAATCGTGCAATTAACAAATATGATTTAGATATGATTTATTTATCAGGCCCAGGCCATGGTGGCAACGCTATTGTTTCAAATGTTTATTTAGAAGGGACATATAGTGAATTTTATCCAAGTATAAGTAGAGATATCGAAGGTTTAAGAAAATTATTTAAACAATTTTCGTTTCCCGGTGGTATTCCTTCGCATGTAGCACCAGAAACACCAGGTTCAATTCACGAAGGCGGAGAATTGGGATATTCTTTGTCTCATGCGTTTGGGGCTGTTTTAGATAACCCTGAATTAATAGCGGCTTGTGTTGTAGGCGATGGAGAAGCAGAAACTGGACCACTTGCTACGTCTTGGCATGGTAATAAATTTATAAATCCTGCCACGGACGGTGCAGTTTTACCAATTTTACATTTAAATGGCTATAAAATTAGTAATCCAACTGTATTCTCAAGAATTTCTAAAGCAGAATTACAATGCTTTTTTAACGGTTGTGGTTGGAAACCTTATTTTGTAGAAGGTTCTGACGAAATAAAAATGCACCAAATTATGATGGAAACTATGGATAAAGTCATTAAAGATATTAAGGCCATCCAAACTGCTGCTAGAGAGAATGGTGAAACAAGAAGAGCTTTATGGCCAATGATCGTTTTACGTACTCCTAAAGGCTGGACAGGCCCTAAAATTGTCGATGACAAAATGGTTGAAGGCTGTTTTAGAGCGCACCAAGTACCAATTTCAATGGATAAAGAATCTCATTTGAAACAGCTAGAAGATTGGTTAAAGAGTTATCGTCCTGAAGAGTTATTTGATGAAAATGGACATCTTTTAGAAGAAATACAAGTATTAACACCAATTGGTAATAAAAGAATGGGAGCTAATCCTCATGCTAATGGAGGATTGTTACTACGTAATTTAATAATGCCAGATTTTAGAGATTATGCCGTAGATTTTAACAAACCCGGTACTAAAAAAGAACAAGATATGTTAATATTAAGTGGTTTTGTTAGAGATATATTTAAATATAATGAGGATAACAAGAATTTTAGATTATTCTGTCCAGATGAAGCAATGTCTAATCGTTTATATAAAGTTTTTGATGAAACTAATAGAGATTGGCAATTAGAGGTTAAACCTGGCGATGAATATTTATCTAAAGATGGACGTGTAATTGATTCTATGTTAAGCGAACACCTTTGTGAAGGTATGTTAGAAGGATATCTTTTAACAGGAAGACATGGTTTCTTTGCTAGTTATGAAGCATTTATTAGAATAATAGATTCTATGGCTGCTCAACACGCTAAATGGTTAAAAGTATGTAAAGAGATTCCTTGGCGTCAAGATATTGCCTCGTTAAACTTTGTGTTAACTTCAAATGTATGGCAACAGGATCATAATGGCTATACTCATCAAGATCCAGGATTTTTAGATCATAT
>CANTWP010000012.1 GCA_947853245.1 uncultured Bacilli bacterium
ATATTTAAATAGTTACACTTGCAAAAAAAATTGAATTGGTATATAATAAACATCATTTCAGGGGGAATAATTATGAGATTGGGTGTAGACACTTTATTAAAATATCAAGAGTTGTTAAGAAATCAAAATTATGATTATAAACAAAATGAAGAATTATTTAAATTATATAAAACTGCTGAAGGTAAACAAAAAATTTTAATTAGAAATAAAATCATTGAAGCAAATTTATTATTAGTAATAGTGTTTTTAATGAAAAACTACAATTATGAAATCGATGCTAATCCAGTTTTTGATATGGATGATATTGTTCAAGAAGGCAGTTTATTACTTTTAAAATGTATAGATGAATATGATGTTACTAGAGGTAAGTTTTCTACTTATGTTTATAGAAAATTAGAAAGTAGTATTTATTATGTTAATGGTATTCCTAATACACCAGTACAATTTTATAGAGGATTATCTTGTCGTTATAAAAGAGTTAAAAAATATATAGATTTGGAATATGATGATGAGTATATTTGTAAGAAGTGTCAAATTCCACTATCAGTTGTCAAAAATTTAAGATTATTATTATCTAAAATAGAATCTTATGAAGAATTAAAAGAACATAATGGTATTAAAGATTTAATACAAGAACAGGATGATATACAAAGTGATATCTATATAATGCGATTACTTGAAAGCGAAAATATTGTTAAGAGAAATTGTATTCTTTTAAAAGCTTTAAATACTTTATCAGCCAGGGATAAAAAATTATTATTAAAAATATATGGTTTGGATGGTAATATACCACCTCAAAGTATTAGTGAATTGAAAGAAGAATTTGGATATAAAGGTTCACTTATTTATAAAAGGCAACGTTTAGCGCTTAATAAATTAGTAAAAAATGATGAATTAAGAGAAGCTTATTACTCAGTTGATCGTGATTATGATTATAATTTAGCAGAAAAAACATATTATTTACAAAAGTAATATGTTTTTTCTATTATCTTGTAAAAAAATTACTTTTGTGATATACTTTAACTGGTGATAGAAATGAGTAAAAAAGATGAAGCTGTAAATATGATTAAGGGTAAGCTTGCCCATGATTCATTTTACACTTATAAGGAAATTGCTGAAATTACAGGTTATCATCCAAAGTATCTTTTAAAGCTAAAGAAAGAGATATTAGATGGAACTATATCTTTGGAACATGGAAATAAAAATAGAAAACCTATAAATACTATTAGTGAAGAAGAAAAAGAGAAGATAATCTCTCTTTATAAAAGATCTAATGCTAGTATTAGAAAGTTTTGTAAGTTCTATGGTAGTCGTAGTTATTCTTGTGTTTATAATGTTATTAAAGAATATGAAAACAATTTAAGAAAAGAGGAAGAATATGAACAATAAAGTTTTATGGATTCGAATAATTGTTGTTTTGTTGATTGCAGTTGTTTTATATTATTTTATGTTACCACCAATCAATTTATCTAGTCCTGTATTTTGGATTTATGTTTTATTTATATACGCAATATATTTATTTACAGGTGTATTAAAATTAGCTGATATAAAGAGCTTATTTGTGGAAAAAATTACCATTAGGCCTAAAAATAGTAAGTCTTTTATTCCATATTTAATTATACCTAGTATTATCATTATAATCGTAATTGTCAACATTATACAGTCACCATTTATTAGATCTAATGCTTATTATAATCGTATTAAGATCAATGAAGAAGGTAATTTTACTGACGATATAAAACCAGTAGATTTTAATGCTTTACCATTACTTGATAAAGATTCTAGTCAAAAACTAGGTGATAGAGTAATGGGTCAATTACCCGAGTTAGTATCGCAATTTTATGTATCTGATTTATATACGCAGATAAATTATAATAATAATATTGCTCGCGTTACACCACTTGAATATAATGGATTAATTAAGTATTTTACTAATCGTCAAGATGGCGTAAAGGGTTATATTGTCGTAAATTCTGTAACAGGGGAATCAAGTTTATCAAAATTAGATAAAGGTATGAAATATATGCCTTCTGCATATTTTTTTGAAAACTTATATCGTAAGCTTCGCTTTAACTACCCAACAGAAATATTTGGTAGAGAAAATTTTGAAATAGATAATGAGGGTAATCCTTATTGGATAGTTCCAACTATTAAATATAGCGGTGTTGGATTACGTGAAGAAATTACTGGTGTAATAATTTTAGACCCAATTACTGGTGAAAGTAAGAAATATTCAGTTGGTGAAGTTCCTACTTGGGTAGATCATGTATATTCTGCTGATTTAATCATTGAACAAGTTGATGATTGGGGACTTTATAAGAATGGTTTCTTCAATTCTGTTTTTGGTCAAAAGAATGTTGTTCAAACTACTGAAGGGTATAATTATACTGTAATGAATGATGATGTATATTTGTATACTGGTATTACTTCTGCTGCCGCAGATGAGGCTAACGTAGGATTTATTTTAACCAACATGCGTACTAAAGAAACTACTTATTATGCTGTGCCTGGTGCTGAAGAATATTCGGCTATGGCTAGTGCTGAAGGTCAAGTTCAACAGATGAAATACACATCTACTTTCCCACTTTTAATTAATTTAAATAATAAACCAACATATCTTATGTCATTAAAAGATAATGCAGGTTTGGTTAAGATGTATGCTTTTGTTGATGTAGCTGATTATCAAAAGGTAGTTGTTACAGAAAGCTCTGAAGGAATTGTTAAGGCTGCTAGTAACTACTTAGGTAAGGAAAATGTTATAATTGATGATGAGAATACTAATAAAGAATCTATAACAATTAAATCAATTAAAGATGTAATAATAAATGGTGATACATATTATTATATAACTGATATTGAGGATAATAAGTATCGAGCTTCTATTCATGTTTCAGAAAATGTTTTGCCATTTTTGAATAATAATTCCAAAATAACAATTTATTATTCTGAAAAAAGAGAAGTAACAGAAATTATCAAAATAGCATAATTAAAACTCGCTTTTGCGAGTTTTTAGTTGCAAAAATAATGATTTTTCATATAATACTGTGGAAAACTATATATGTATATAATATTTGTTGATAATGTGTTAAAATATTATGCGTGGTGATATCATGAAGAATTTTAAATTAAATAGTAATAAATTATTAGTTATACTATTATCAGGCTTTATTTTAATAACTAATAATGGCTGTACAAAAAAATCAGAAAACAATTATCAACAAGGAGTTGTGGAAAACAACTATTATGATGAAGTTATCCACAGTAAAGCCGATAATGGATCATTAGAAAATGATTTATCTCAAAACAGTGCTTCTAATAATACGGTAGAAGATAATTTAAAAACAGATTCAACTGATAATAAAGAATCGAATATGTCAGAACAAGATAAATATAAAGAGCAAAAAAATATTGCTGTGGAAAACTCTTTAAGTGAGGAAGATAATATTGTGATTGGTGAAATTACTTCTATAAAGGATAAAGTTACATCTTTTTTAGACAGTGAAGAAGTTGATAAGTTTAAAGATCAAGCTAAAGGAATATTCATAAGTCTTGTGGATTTCTTCTTTTATGATGGTGAAGTAAATGGTGTTAAATTTGATGAATTAACTGATTCTGGAAAGAAAAAAGTATTAGAGCTTGCTAACGAGATCGATGGATTAATTGTTAAAAAATTTCCTGATTATAAGGAAGATATTTCAGAGTTTACCGGTGATGCTTATTTGAAAGCAAGTGAACTAATAAAAAAAGGTGCTAATAATGTTAAAGATTTTTCTAAAGAAAAATTAGGAGAAGAAAACTATAATGCAATTATAGATGCAAAAGATGAACTAATAACCTATACTAAGAGTGCTTTTACAACAATTGGCAGTTTTTCTTCAAAAACTTGGAATTTTACTAAAGAAAAAGTTAAAACATGGTATGAAGATTTCAAAAATAATTAAAATATTTTTAAGTTGCTTATTAATTAAAAATATTTGCCTTTTTTGTTTCAACGTGCTAAGATAAAGATGTCATATTGGGGGATAATTATGGAAATAAAAAATTTACAATTAAATGATGAAAAATTAAGAGACCTATATTTAAAAAAATTGTCTTTAGGAGAGATTCAAGGACCACCTAATGGTAAAGCTAGTCAAGATAAACCTTGGTTAAAATACTATAGTGATACTGCTATAATTTCTGATGTACCAGAAGGTTTGTCAGTATATGAATATATGAAAAGCAAAAATATAGCCAATCCTAACAGGATTGCTATTAATTACTTTGGTAGATTATATACATATGGTGATTTATTTCAAATAATTGATGAATATTCTTCTAAATACAGTAATCTTGGTGTGAAAAAAGGAGATATAGTAAGCATTTGCATGCCAAGTACTCCTGAAACGGTGGCTAGTTTTTATGCTTTGAATAAAATGGGAGTAGTCTGTGATATGATTGATCCAAGATCAAACCCAGAACAACTTGAATATTATTTAAAAGAAAATAATTCAAAATTATTAATTTTGTGCGAAAACTATTATAAAAAATTAAAACTAGCTTGTGATAAGAGCAATTTAGATCACGTTATCTTATGTCCAATCACGCCATCTGCTCCTTTGAAAGTGCGTTTTGTTGTTGATACGAAAGTTGCATTTGATAATCGTGGTGTTAAGAAATCTGATAATGTTATGACTTGGAAAGAATTTAAAGAGATTGATTCTTATTATTTATCAGATACTGATTTACATCCACAAGATATTGCTATTATAGTACATTCTAGTGGGACAACTAGCTTACCTAAAGGAATTGTTTTAACAAATAGAAACTTAAATGCTTTGGCTTTTCAATATAAACTTACATCTTTAAAGACTGATCCTGGTTCTAAATTTTTATCAGTAATACCAGCTTTTGCCTCTTTTGGTATGGTAGCATCTATTAATTTGCCATTTACTTTATCTATGGAAAATATATTATTGCCAATGGTAAATGGTAAGATATTTATTCAAAATATGAAAAAGAATAAGATTAGTTTTACATTAACTATACCAAGTAGTTTTGTAGCATTATCTAAATATAAAGGCAAAGATATTGATTTAAGTGGTTTATATGGTCCTGGTAGTGGTGGATATTCTTTAAACTCTTCAGAAGAAAAAAGTGTTCAGGATTATTTAAAAGAAAATGGATGCCCTGTTCCAATGCTAAAAGGTTGGGGTATGTCTGAATTATCTTCAACTGCCTGTTTGGAACTTCCAGAATGTAGTAAGTTGCTTTCTTCCGGAATTCCACTTCCTAAAAATGTCGTTTCTATCTTTGAACCGGGAACAGAAAATGAGCTTTCTTATAATGAAGAAGGGGAAGTTTGTGTAACTGGTCCGACAGTAATGAAATGTTATTTGAATAATCCAGAAAAAACAAGCAAAGTATTAAGAAAACATAGTGATGGAAAAGTATGGCTTCATTCATGTGATATAGGAGTTATGGACTCTGATGGACGAGTTACTATAGTAAATAGATTAGAGCGTATGATTATTAAGGGAATCGACGGATTTAAAATTTTTCCACAAAAAATTGAAGAGGTAATCGCTACTGCTTCTTTTGTTGAATCTTGTGTAGTTGTAGGATATAACACTGATAAAAGTGGCATTGTTCCTAAAGCTTATATTGTATTAAAAGAAGAATATCAAAATAATCCAGAAGCCGCTATCGAAGAGATTAAAAAGATATGTTTAGCTAAATTATCTGTTCGTGCTATTCCGGATATATTTGAAGTAATAAATAGTATGCCATATACTAGTATGGGAAAAATTGATTTCAAATTATTAGAAAAAGGTTTAAATAACCAAGAAACAGAAGATACGCTTGGTGTACAGAAGGTAAAAAAGCGTAAAAATTAATAAAAAAAGATAAAGATTATTTTATCTTTTTTTGTGTTGTGATATACTTATCATAGGAGGAAGTTTATGAATAATGGTAATTTGCTAACAATTGGTAGTTTATTTTACAGTTTATTATTAATTATAGCTTTTTATTCAAAGAAAAGAATAAAAAGTATAGAAAAT
Source organism: uncultured Bacilli bacterium (assembly GCA_947853245.1). Lineage (GTDB taxonomy): Bacteria > Bacillota_I > Bacilli_A > RF39 > UBA660 > SIG204. The sequence goes on from CANTWP010000012.1 coordinate 6,042, forward strand.
AGTGTATATTCACTATTGATAATATCTAATTTCTTAGGGTTAATAATAGCTATCGTTTGTTATTTTACGGTTTTAAATTATGAAACAATGGTAGCTTTAAATTATATTATTTCTAGACTATATCTAGTGTATCTATTATTTTTCATTTTAGTTTTCTTCTTTTACTTAATTGCTACTATATATGGAGAAAATGGGGAATTAAATCCAAAAATTAGAAGATTTCTTTACTTTTTACTTATTGTATTCACAGTAGTTTGTGCATTAATATTTAGTTTACCTCTTTATTATCATAATACAGATGGCGCAGTTTATTCTTATGGACCTGCTGCTAATTTAATGTACGTAGTAGCAACTGTATGTATGGTAAGTTGGACAGCAATATTGCTAAAAAATTACAAGAAAATAAAGAATAAAAAGTTTTTACCAATTATTATCTTTATAATTGGTGCGATGATTATAACTGTCATTCAAAAATTAAATCCAGCACTTCTACTTATGACATCTATGGAAACCTTTGTAACTGTAGTTATGTATTTTACTATTGAAAATCCTGATTTAAAAATGTTAAGAAATTATCATGAGGCTAAAGAGTATGCTGAAGATTTAAATACAGAAAAACAAATGTTTATTTATAATCTATCTCAAGATATGAAAAGACCATTACTTAAGACTGCTAAGTACTGTGAAAATTTACAATACTCTGATGACATAGAAGAGTATAAAAATGGTATTCGAAACATTAAAAGTGAATGCAATTCTATGATTCAAAAAATTAATAGCATATTTGACATAGAAGTTAGTGATATAAGAGATTTAGGAACGGATAATACAAAATATAATTTGAGTAATCTACTTAAGGTATCTCTAAATAACATGAAACAAAATGTAGATAAATCTAATAAAAAAATAGAATTTATTAGTTCTATTAGTGATACTTTACCAAAAGAATTAATAGGAGATTCAACAAGAATCAAGGAAGTATTAAAAATTATTTTTGATAATGCTTTAAAATATACCAAAGAGGGTTTCATTGAATTTAAAGTTCAAGGATTAAATAAGGGAAATATTTGTAGACTTTTAATATCTTTAGAAGATTCTGGTGAAGGAATGGATGCTGAAACATTACAAAATTTGTTTGATCGTGAAAAAATCGTAGATAAAACTAGTAATTCTAGTGATAAGATTGATCCTAATAAGGAAAATTTGGCTTTAGCAAAAAGAATTGTTAATTTATTAGGTGGCAATTTAATTGTAACTAGCAGTTTAGGAGTAGGTACTAAAATTAGTATAGTACTAGATCAAGAAATAGTACCTGCAAAAGCAAAACAAGATATTGATAAATATGAAAAAAAATATTTTGAACAAAATTTAGTATTAGTTTTGGGAGCTACTGATGAAGAAAGAAAAGTATTAATGCGTTCAATAGCAAATCTTGGTGGAGTAATGGAAACTGTTGACAGTGTTAATGAGGTAATCGAAAAAATTAAAAATCATAAAAAGTATAATGCTATAATAGTAGATGGAGAACTGCCATATTATAATATTGCGCAAGTTGCTGAAAAACTAAAGAATATAAAAGGTCTTAATAGTGATATTATTGTCTTGAGCAAAAATAAAGAAATGAAATCTGCAAAAAATCGTGCTATGGTTGGTGTTCAAGCATATCTAGCAAGGCCATTAAATGATGAAATTGTAGAAGAAACATTGAATAAATTGTTAAAAAACTAACTAAAAGGAGTCTGTAAATAAATCTGTGTAAATGGCATCAATCCATGATTAGAGGTAAGTTTTATAACTTACTTCTTTTTGTTATATCAATAATAACATATAATTTAAAATTGTCAAAGACCTAAATTCTATCATCAAACATAATGGATAATTCTGATAATATTTTGCCCCAATTTCTATATGCTTGATCCCATTTTTTAGATATATTTTGAGTAGATAAGTATAAACATTTCAAAAGAGATATATCTGTTGGAAATACCGATTTTGTTTTAGTATATTTTATAAATTGTCTGTTTAAAGATTCAATAGTATTAGTTGTATACATAATTTTTCTAATGTAATCAGAAAATTGAAAGATTGGACAAATTGCATCTCAATTTTCTTCCCATGTTTTAAAAGAAGTTAATAACATTGGAAACACTCTACTTTTTTAGATCTATCTTATAAATAGTTGGACTAGTAGTTATAAAAATGATTTTCCTTAATATATTTAAATAGGAGGACAAACATGAATACTAGAAATGGTCTAACTGATGCGGAAGTAATTAAAAATAGAGAAGAATTTGGTAGTAATCTTATTACTAGTAAAAAGAAGAATAGTTTCTTAAAATTATTTATAGAAACTTTAGGAGATCCTATTATTAGAATCTTGATAATAGCTTTAGGAATAAAACTAGTTTTTTTGCTTAAAGATTTTGATTGGTATGAGACAGTTGGAATAGTGGTAGCAATCTTTTTAGCTTCATTTATTTCAACTATTTCTGAATATGGTAGTGAAAAAGCATTTGAAAAATTGCAAGAAGAAGCTTCTAAAATAAAATGTAAGGTTCGAAGAAATGGTAAGTTAATAGAAATTAATATAGATGATGTAGTAGTTGGAGATATAGTTTTATTAACTACTGGTGATCGAGTTCCTGCGGATGGTTTATTAATTAGTGGTGAATTAGAAGTAGATGAATCATCCTTAAATGGTGAAACTAAAGGTGCTAAAAAAGAGAGTATTAGATTTGGTCAACAAGCAAGTGAAAAGAATACTGTATTCCGTGGAACCGTTGTTTATTCCAAAGAAGCCGAAGTAAAGATAACTAAGGTTGGAGATCAAACTTTCTATGGAACTATGGCTTCTGAATTACAAGAAAAGAGTCCAGAAAGTCCCTTAAAAATTCGTCTTCGTCACTTAGCTGAAATTATTAGTAAAATCGGCTATATTGG
>CANTWP010000013.1 GCA_947853245.1 uncultured Bacilli bacterium
CGAACCTTCGACCGCCCGGTTATGAGCCGGATGCTCTAACCAACTGAGCTAAGGGTCCAGAATCATCACTTGCTTTTATATAATATCATATTAACCGAGCTAATGCAATATCTTTTCTTAAATTTGACAAAAAAAAGTTTTTATGGTAGTATAACAACTATCGAACAAGGAATGCTTATATTCATCAATTTGACAAAAATATAATAATATAGTAGTATATAAGCGATTCTTGAAAAGGGGGAATTATAATGGAAAAAAATATTAGAATCATAACTGCTGAAACAGTTGTAAGAGATGGGCAACTTTATTTACATTATGCAATTGAAAATAATGGTATCATAAAAGATTTTGAAAGACCATTTTATGGCAATGATGGAAAAGTTGATCCAGAAGTAGAAAATATTTTATTTTTAGCAAATAAACATAATAAAAATGACGAAGTAAAACCTGTAAGAGATTTAACGGTTTACGAAGAACCTGCTGAAAATGCAAAAGTATCTAGAAATTATAAAGGACTTATTGCTTCAGGTTTAGCAGGTGTTTTAATTGGTGTAGGTGTAATGGCTGCTTGTAGATCTTGTGAAAATAAAGGACAAGTAGTAACTCCAAAAGACGATGAAACTAATGAACCAGTTATCGAACAAGAACAAAATCAAATTATTTATATGACAGAGGAACAATACCATAATGGTGTAAATGAATTATGTAATCATTTAAATGAAACTTTAGGATTTAATTATCAACCAGTAGATTTAAATTCATTCTATTATTCTGCTAATATGGATAAAGTTTCTGAAGAGTTATTTAATAAATTAGTATCTGAATCATATATTCCAGATACAGATATAGCTATTATTCAATCTACATTCAATATTACATCTGATTTAAAGACAAAATTTGGTCAAACCGGAAAAATGAATATTGATTTTGATAAAGTATTTATTGATGAACAAATGGTTGAATTAAGTAATCAATATAGTTCTAAATATAATACAATAGCGAATGCATCTACAGAAGATATTCAAACAATATTAGATGGTTTAGATGAATTCATGTTTGAAAAACCAGAATACGGTTATAACACTTTACCTGTAGGTGGCGAATTTATTTTCAATAGCATTATTTCTGATACTATTGGAATCAAAGCTGGCGAAAAGGGTGTTGCTACTAGTGCAGCATTTAACGAAGAACTAAGTGATGTAACTGACTATGTAAAAGCTTTACAACATAATTTAAATTGTATGGCTATATCAGAAACAGAAAAACAATTAACAAAATAGACTTCGGTCTATTTTTTGATGCAAAAATTTGTGAAAACCATATAGTATAATGGTGATAAAATGGGAAATTTAATTGGAAGTACTCCAATGATTAAAATTAAATATAAATATAATAATAAAATTAGTGATTTATATGTGAAATTAGAACAATATAATCTTACTGGTAGCATCAAAGATCGACTAGCACTCTATATTATTGATAATGCAAAAGAACAGGGTATATTAAAAAATAACATGCCAATAATAGAGGCAACCAGTGGTAACACAGGAATATCATTTGCAGCCCTAGGAGCTAAGTATAACCATCCTGTTTATATTTTTATGCCAGACTGGGTTAGCAAAGAAAGAATAGATTTAATGAAGATTTATGGTGCTACAGTAACATTAGTTAGTAAACAAGATGGTGGCTTTAGAAAATGTATAGAATTAGCTGATGAGTTAGCTAAAAAGATTAATGGGTATCGCCCCAATCAATTTAGTAATCCTTTAAATGTAAAATGTCATTATGAAACGACTGGCGCAGAAATTATAAAACAACTCAATAACAGTGAAGTAGGAGGTTTTGTAAGTGGCGTAGGTACTGGAGGTACTATAATGGGTATTAGTCGTAGAATTAGACAACACTATCCTAACATTGTAATCTGCGCAATAGAGCCTAAACAAATGCCATTACTTACAGAAGGCGAAATTAAGGGTAATCATAAAATTGATGGAATAGGAGATGACTTTATTCCAGATTTATTAAACGTCGACGAAATAGACTGTGTATTTGATATAGATGACATGGACGCTATTAATATGTCTCGAATATTAAGTGATAAACTTGGAATCGGTGTAGGAATATCTAGTGGCGCCAATATGTTAGGTAGTGTATTATTACAAGATAATATTAATAAATCAGTAATTACGGTCTTCCCAGATGATAACAAGAAATACCTAACTACCGATTTAAAAAATGATATAGATTATAATAGTGATTTTATTTCCAATAAAATAGAATTATTAGAATATTCTTTAATGATTTAAGCAAATATGGTATAATGATAAATAGAGAAGGTGATTTATGAAATTATATAATACATTAACAAAAACAGTAGAGGATTTTGTTCCTTATGATAAAAATAGAGTAACGATGTATACTTGTGGACCAACTGTATATCATTATGCTCATATTGGTAATTTACGTACTTATATATTCGAAGATATATTGGAAAAAACTCTTAATTATGTTGGTTATAAGGTAGACAGAGTGATGAATATTACCGATGTTGGACATTTAGCAAGTGATGCAGATACTGGTGAAGACAAAATGTTAAAAGGTGCCAAAAGAGAACATAAAACAGTTTTAGAAATTGCTGATTTCTATACTAATGCATTCAAAAGAGACTCTGAAAAACTAAATATAACTTGGCCAAAGACTGTATCTAAAGCAACGGATAATATTGATGAATATATCAAAATAATAACTACTTTATTAGAAAAAGGTTTTGCATATCAAGCTGGTGGCAATGTTTACTTTGACACTTCTAAATTAACTGATTATTATAAACTTACTGGCCATAAAGAAGATGAACTGGTAGTAGGTGTTCGCGAAGGGGTAGAGCATGATGACAGCAAGCACAATCAGGCCGACTTTGTTTTATGGTTTACTAAATCAAAATTTGAAGATCAAGAGTTAAAATGGGATTCTCCTTGGGGCTATGGTTATCCAGGTTGGCACATTGAATGTTCAGGAATTAGCTTGAAATATTTAGGCGAATATCTAGATATTCACTGTGGTGGAGTAGATAATATTTTTCCACATCATACAAATGAAATTGCTCAGTCAGAAAGTTATTTAGGACACAAATGGTGTAATTATTGGGTACATGGTGAACACTTGAATGATATAAATGGTAAAATGAGTAAAAGTAAAGGAGAATTTTTGACAGTTAGTCTTTTAGAGGAAAAAGGATACGATCCAATTGTATACCGCTTCATGTGTTTACAATCACATTATCGTAAAGTACTAACATTTAGTTATGATGCTTTAGATAATGCCAATATAGCTTATCAAAAATTAAAAAATCGCATATCATCATTAGATTCAAATGGCTCTATTGATGAACCATCTTGTCAAAAATATTTAGCTAAATTTAAAGAAGCATTAACTAATGATTTAAATACTTCTTTAGCACTTACTGTTTTATATGATACTTTAAAATCAGAATTATCTAATGTATCTAAATTATACGTAATTAAAGAGATGGATAAAGTACTTTCTCTTAAATTGATAGAGGCTAATAAACAGAATATTTCTGCAGATTTAGAACAATATATAAATGATAAAATCGCAGAACGAAATGATGCTAAAAAGAATAAAAATTTTGCTCTAGCTGACTTCATACGTGATGAATTAAAAGATAAAGGAATAATCATTAAAGATACTAGAGAAGGTACAATATATGAAGTATTATAGGAGGATTATATGTTAAATTATGGTTTATGGGGTTATGAAACAATTATAACAGTTATATTATCAGTTATAGCGTTAGTTATAACATTAGGGGCTCAATTTAATATAAGTGCAACTTATGGAAAATATAAAAAGAAAAACAATAAAAAAGGTTATACCGGTCAAGAAGCAGCTAGAAAAATATTAGATGAAAATGGTTTAGAGGATATTTACGTTGTTGAAGTAAAAGGAGAACTTACTGATCATTACGATCCGTCTCGTAAAGTAATTCGCCTTTCATCAGATATATTTCATGGTACAACTATAGCTGCTGTATCAGTAGCAGCCCACGAATGTGGCCACACTATACAAGATAAAGTCGGATATACTTTTATGAGAATAAGATCATTTTTGGTGCCCGTTGTAAATATCATTTCTTATTTAGGATATTTTGCATTAATTGTATCAATCTTTGCAGGAATTACAGGTTATATTAAAATAAGTATTTTTATTTTAATAGCAACTCTTGTATTTCAATTAGTGACATTACCCGTTGAATTTGATGCTTCCAAAAGAGCATTAGTTGAACTTGAAAAATTAGGCTTAATTGAAACTGATGAAGTTTCACATTCTAAAAAAATGTTAGGAGCAGCTGCTTTAACTTATGTAGCGGGTTTAGCATCTACGGTTTTAAATATACTTAGATTATTGCTTATGTTAAGAAGTCGCGACGACAATTAACTGTTAAGTTACAAAATACGATTCTTAATCGTATTTTTTTTAGATTTTATGTTACAATTAAGAAAATAGGAGTGTGGTTTTTATATAAATTTATTTGATTGTAAAATTGTAGTTATAAGGAGGAAAAATAATGAATAAGAAAAATTTATTATATGTTATTATTGGAGTATTTTTAATAGCACTTAGTAGTGCAGGCCTTTTTTATGGATTAAATAAACTTAGTGATAAGAAAAAGAAAGAAGCAATCAGCACAGATATCATTTTTACTAAAGAAACATTACCTAGAATAGATGGATCGACCGCCACACAGCCATTAATTGATGCTTTTATTTTAAATTTTACAGGTAAAACAACAACCGAAATGGAAGTTTCATATACGAACACTCACCAAAGTTATGTAAAGTTAATTAATAATGAAGTAGACTTAATTGTAGTAACTGAACCAAGTGAAGAAGAGTTACAATTAGCCAAAGAAAAAGGATTAGAATTAGAAGTAACAGCTTTGGTAAATGAAGGTTTTGTATTTTTTGTAAATAAAGAGAATCCAGTTAATAATTTAAAACTTGATGAAATCAGAAATGTCTACAAAGGTGAAATTACTAATTGGAAAGAATTTGGTGGAAACGATGCCGATATGGTAGTCTATCAAAGACCCACTAATTCTGGTAGCAAAACAGGTTTGCTTAGTTTAGTTATGAATGGCTTAGAGGTAAAGGTTCCTACGTCTACAGAAACAATTGCAACTATGGCTGGTATCGTAGATATAGTATCAGATTATGATAATGGCATTCATGCAATAGGTTATTCTTATTATTACTATGCTAATGTCATGTATAAAAATGATAATCTAAAATACTTAGCTATTGATGGTATTGAACCTAATTATACTACTATTCAAAAAGGTAGTTATCCACTTAGAACTAAATATTATATCGTAACCAGAAAAGGTTAAACAAATGAAATATAGTAAAATTAAAAGATACTATGTTATCAAGTAGGAGTCAAAAAGTAGCAAGTGAGGCTGGTTATGTTCCAGTTAAATAAGAAAAAAATTATTATTTTTATAATAATCTGGTTATTTTGTTTAGGACTTACTTTTGGATTATGGTATATGTTTATATATCGTGATTCCACAGATGATTTTACGCCTGAATATAAAGTAGAAAATGAAGAAACTAGAAAAGATGTACCAGGGTCATCATTGTATCAACATTATGATGAAAATGATCTGATAATTGAGGAAGTAAAAATAGATGACAATAAATATTATATTGAAATATCTGGACTGAAAGATAAAACTATTGAAAATAAAATTAATAAAGAAATCGAAGAAAAATGTAAGAGTACCATCAAATCTTCTTCAGATTATTTGTATACGACAGTAACTGCTAATCTCGGTAATATATTGTCCGTAAATTGTAGATCTATGAATTTAAATTACAATTTAACTACTGGGAATCATTTATCATTTAATGAATTGTTTACTAATAGTACTAATATTGATTCTATTGTATCAAAAGCTTTATTTAGAACAATTGCTTTCCAAACAGGAAATGGGCAATTTTCTGAAGATAGTTGGGAACAAAATTTTAATGAAGATGATTTTTCTAATTTAGAAGATGAGGTTTTTAAAATAGTTCAAAAAATGAAAAACGATAAATATGATTTTCAAATTTATTCAGATGGTATTAATTTAATTTATGGTGATTATTATATATCAATTCCATTAGAAAAATTCGCAACTAGTTTCGCATATTTTACACGTTTTAAAACAGAAAAATCTATATTTGAGAATGAATGATAATATAGACAAAACAAATTTAATAGCAAACTCTTATTTTCAATCTAGTATTTATTCTATATACCGCTTTGATGAAATAGGAGATTATGCTTTTATCGATTATGCTATTGTTAATTATGAAAATAATATATCTAAAGATGCTTTAAACAAAATTTATAATCAGTCAGGTTTTTTCAAAATAATAAATGAATCAGAAAACAATTTAGATAAAGATTTTTTTACTTATATAAATGGTGAAGGTAATATTTATGTAGATGATTTAGGATTACATAGATTAGATTATCAAATTCAAAAATGTACTATCAGTAAAGATTTATACCAAAAAACAATAAAAGAAGAGATTTATAAATCTAAAATTTTTTTTGGAGGAGCATTTTCTAATTTAATAGATTTAGATGATAGGGATGGAATGACTTGTAAAAGTGAAGAATGGCAATTAGAATATTTCAATAAAAATTTAAAACTAATATCTTCCATTAAAGATTTATTTCGAGATGACGTAAATTATGAAGAAATTTTACAAGGTAAATATAAAGAATATATTACTAATAATTATCCAGAATTAACTGATGAAAATCTGTTAGAAAATATTTTGGTTACTTTAACATATAAATTTGATATGAAATATCAAATTGTTCATATTACAGGTGCATATGGAACTATTGATATATCTTTTGACGAATTAATAGATTATATGTAAAAAAAGCATGGATATTTGAGGAGATTAATTTTCCTTTATATCACATGCTTTTTTGTTTGGCAATATAATTATAGGTTTATTAGTGATTTCATTATCTTTTATATTATTAATAGTATTATAGATATTTGTGATCCTATGTTCTAACATTAACATAGGATCATTAACATTTTTACAATTAGTTATAATAGGTAAATTAATATCTTTTTTCATCGAATTTAAATATTGCCTACCATTATTATTAAATCCTAGTACCCTAATATAAGTAATACTGGTCATATTCTTTGCTTCTTCTTTAGTAAAACCACATAATATATGATTAAACATTCTATTTAATCTATTATAGGTATAACGTTTAGTTTTAATTTTAGTAATTAAGTCTTCTAAATTATAACTATCTAGGATATTATTAATAATTCTATTTTCTATTCCTTCATCAACGGTTTGATATTGATCAATATTTTTTCCCTCTAATAAAAGTTTATATTTTAAATATTGAAAATAGTTATTAGTATTAAATGAAATATTATTATATTTTGGAATATAATTATCGATATTTTCTTGATTAAATATTTTATTTCTAATTCCTTTCGCACTTAGTAATTCATTATCAGTATTATCACCATGATAATCATTAGTTCTTTTGATAGTTATTGGTTTAATATTACTTTCTTGTTTAATAATTTCTTTGATATAACTAATTCCTAATAGATCGTTAGGTGTTAACAAATATTTGCCAGTAATATCTTTTAAGGCTTGAGATAGAGCAGTAGGATAATTAGCTCCTTTTTTCATATATGTTTTTACTAATGTGTCATATTTATCATTGTTAAGTTGTGTTTGCGCTAAAGTTGTTAATAAATATATGTCATCACATTCACTGCCAAATACTAAATACTCAACATTTAATTTAGATAATATTTGAATCGCTCCTTTAGCAAAAAAATCCGCTGATTGACATGCAAAAGGATATGGTAGTTCTACTACTAAATCAACCCCATATTTTAAAGCTATTTTAGTTTTATCCCATTTATTTATGACACTCATTTCACCTCTTTGTGAGAAAGTTGGATTTAGTATTAGTATAACTACATAATCTGGGTACATTTCTTTAACTTTATTTAAATGATATAAATGTCCATTATGAAATGGATTATATTCACAAATAATTCCTACACTTTTCATAAAATCACCGTATTCATATAATAACAAAAATTTTCTAATAAGTAAAATACTTACTTGAAAAAACTGGTATTTAATGTTATTATTTAATATAGAATAGGAGAGGTTTAAATGAAGGAAGTTAAAAAGTCGGGTTTTACTTTAATTGAGTTACTTGGCATATTAGTTTTGATTGCAATTATCGGTTTAATAGCATTTGTTGCTATTGATAAATCCTTAAAGAGTGGAAAAGATAATGCTTATGAAAAACAAATCAAACTAATTGAATTGGCTGCTAAGAATTGGGCTAGTGATAATTTAGATAAATTACCTGATGCAGGAAAATTCATTACAGTTGATTTTATGACATTAAAGATGTATGGTTATTTGGATGTTAAAGTGTCTGATCCTATTACTGGATTATGTTTTCCAAATGATGCCTTTGTATCTATTGTTCATTCTGGTGCAACAGATCAGATGCTTTACGAGGTAAATAGAGATAGTTTAAATAATGGTCAACTTGCCTGTGATGAATATAGTAAAGATATGTTAGACGATCCTAATATAGCAGTAGCTGGCTCTGTTAATACACTTGGTAAAGATCAGTATGCTACGTTAACTGTAGCCTATAATTACGAGAACTTAGATGAAAGCAAGATACATTTTAAAGAAGAAGTTCTTAGTGGTGAAAATGCTACAAAATCTGAATTTAATATTACAGATAGAAGATATAATAGTGAAAAAAAACTTTATGAAATGGATATTCAGATAAGAGCTGGTTGGCATGAACATGCTGTTGCGTGGATAGAAATAGAAAAAGGAGCTATAACGCTTTCTGATGGTCGTCAGAGTAATTTTGTATCAAGTTCTGAAATATATATTGACAATGCGGTACTTAATGCTGATAAGTCTATAAGTTATGTTTGTACTGCTGGTAAATGCCCATTTTCTAGTGCTGAAGAGGTTCTAGGTCCAGTGTCATATGGTGGGCTATGTATGGATGATAATAATAGCAATTCTGTTATTGCAACTATGGGAGAATTTTATGCTGGCATGGAAATAAACGGCTCATTTAAAATTGGTGGAATTATATATAATGGTGAACAGAGAATTAAATTGTCAGTTCAAGATAAACCTAATTCTCAAATTTATTATTATGTTTATAGATTATTGGATGCTAGTGGTAATGAATCTTCTAAATTGTATAAGTATTCAGAAACAAAATGGGCTAAAGGAAGACCTGATAAGAATTGGAGTACTTCTGATTCTTCAGGCAAACATGATTTATCGATTAGTGCTATTGAAAATGGAACATATTATGTTGAAGTATGTGATGCTAATAGTAATTGTAATGATGTTGGACCTTATGAACTTCAATATAATGATTGTCAAACTCCAACTATTGTCAGTGGTTATAAAGATAGTACCCAATTAAATACTTTATTCTCAGATTATCCAAGTGTCTCTCAAAATTATAATGGTATTCCTGTTCATAATTCTTCAAGCGTTTTAATTATTGGTGCTGTGATAATGCCACTTCCAGAACTTGATTTTGCTTTTCATCTAAAGTATTATAATGAAGGTGGTCTATCTGCTTTTGAATCTATTGGTTACAAAACGTATAGTGGTCTTGATTTTAGTTATAAATCATTAGGCACTGTAAGACAACAAGCTATTAATGATAGAAATTATTGTGGTGATAGTTATCTTTATATAGTTGCATCTGATGTGGCTGGAAATATTACATTACACAAAGAGCCTTTAGGATATCTAAATTGCGAATCTTACATTCCACCAGTTGATGAAGGTGGTGAACAAATTGAAATGTGTGATGCCATTTGTCAAATGAAACAAAATAGTGACTTATGGCTTACTTGTGATTCAGAATTTTGTCAAGATCAGTTACATGAAGATAATACAAATATTTGTAATGAAGCATTTGATGGAAACTGTAGCTTTGATGAAAATAGTGGCCATTGGTCAGTATGTGATGCATACTCATGTAGCGAACTTTATTGATATATTTTAATACAATTGAAGCACTTGATTTCAAGTGCTTTTTTGTGTATAATGTTAGTGCTGGTGATGAAAATGAATTTTGAATTATTACGTCTTAAGAATGATCTAGATAAGAATATTCCAATTGATATGACATATTCTTTTCCTAGAGAAATGTTAGACATGACTGATTTATTAGAATTAAATAATGTTAAAATAATTGGGGATTTACATAAAAATGCTTTAGACGATATTATTTTAAATGTTGAAGTAAGTGGTATTATGATATTACCAAGTGCTATTACATTAAAACCAGTTAATTATCCATTTAATATCAATATAGATGGAAATATCGAAGAATTAATGGAAGAAATTGATGAAAATTCGAAAAAAGTGGAAAATACTATTGATATTTTACCAATAATATGGGAAAATATATTAATGGAAATTCCCATGAGAGTTGTTGAGTCGGATGCAGACATTTCTACTTTAAAAGGGGATGGATGGAGAGTTATTACAGAAAATACTAAAAATGAAGGTAACTCTGGTTTGGCAAAACTAAAAGACTTGTTATAAGAAAGAGGTGGAATCATGGCTGTACCATTTAGAAAAGTTAGTAAAACACGTGGAAGAATGAGAAGAACTCATTACAAAATAAGTGCTAATGGAACTACTAAATGTCCAAAATGCGGAGCAGAAGTAAGACCACATCGTGTATGTGCTGCATGTGGAACATATAAAGGTAAAGAAGTTATTAAAAAAGAAGAAACAGCTGAATAGTTGTTTTTTATTTATTTTTATATTTATTTTCACCTGCTATATTAAAGATGATTCCTAAAGCTATAAAATAACTAAGCAAGCTAGAGCCACCATAACTTATAAATGGTAGGGTAATTCCTGTTATAGGAAGTAATCCAATTGTCATGCCAATATTTTGCATTTGTTGATATATAAGCATACCAAAAATACCCGCAATTATATATTTATTAATTAATTTTTTTGATTTTTTAGCTAATAAAATTAAGCTGATATCAAAGTATAAAATTATTAATATTAAAAAAATAGAACCCATAAAACCAGTATTACTTGAATATACAGCAAATATAAAATCGGTTTGTGGTTCTGGAAAATAGATCGGTGTATGATTAAAACCATATCCAAATAACCCTCCTGCGCCAATTGCCGTTCTACCATTTTCTAGTTGATAGCCAGAACTATTGCTCCAATTTAATAATCTATCGATACGCAAGAAAAAACTATTACCAAATATACTCACAAATTGTTCTTGATAGAAAAAATAGAACCCAAGTAATGCTCCAATTAAGATAACAACCATAATCAAAAGTATTAAAAACCATCTATATCTAATTCCACTTATAAAAAGCATACAAAAGGTTATAATAAGGTAAATTAATACAACACCAGTATCCGGTTGTAAAAAAGTAAGAAGACTAGGAATAAAGGCTATACCTGCTACTTTACATAAAAAGATAAATTCTTGTTTAACACTAGGATAAGGATAATTTTGATGAAAGTTATTAATCATTGTAGCTAGTACTAAAATTAATATAATTTTAATAAATTCACTAGGTTGAATGCCACCAATACCTGGAATAAAAAACCAACATTTAGCATCATTAATTCGAGGAGCAAATAAAAGTAAACCAACTAAGGAAATTATACCTAATATATATAAGTACCAAATATTTTCTAATGTTTTATTATTACCAATATACATTATAAAGAAAACAATTAAAAATCCCAAAGCATACCAAATAGCTTGTTTCCATACCAAATTACTATAATAACTGGAAAGTAGTTTAGTAGCACTACCAATACTTAAAATACTGATAACAAAGAATATAATTATACATAATAATATTTTTCGTTCTAAGTAAAATCTCCCAATTTTCATCTTGCCACCTCTTAAAGTCCATTTTTATTTTGGCAAAAATTATATAAAATATATCTTATTATAAAAATAACTATTAAATTTAAAAAAAATATAGTATAATTATTATGTGGTGATAGGAATGCAATATTTGCAATATGTTATAATTATAGTAGTTTTGTTATTGATAGCATTATCGATTGTTAGAACAAAAAAGAAAGACTATAAAATAGAAGTTAATAAATTGGTTAATTATTTAGGTGGTAAAAACAATATCATTACTTATGATTCTAATAAATCTAGATTTACTGTAGAATTAAAAGATATTAGTTTAGTAAATAAAGATGCCATTCAAAAATTAGGAGCACAAGGTATTGTAGAGATAGATAATCAATTAAAAATAATACTTGGAAGTTCTGCTAATAAATTAAAAAAATATATTGACGATTTAAAGCGATAAAAAAATCGCTTTTTTTCTATATTTTGACATATTTCGACAAAACGATATGTTAGTATTATATTGGAGGTTTTGATTATGATCGAAACAATGATTTTAAATCTTATTTATTTAGCTTTTCCATTAACTTTATATATTATATATTGTATGTATGCTAATGTCCTAAACAAAAAAACTAATAATTTAATATTTACTTTCTTTTTAGTAACTTGTTTTTATTTCTTAATTAGATTTGGTACTAGAGAAATAGATTATTTACCTTTATCATTGATAAGTGTTCCTCTTATTTTAGCTTATATTAATAAGAAAGATATAGCCATATTTTTACTTAGTATTTTAACTATCATTTATTATATAAATTTTAGATATGGGTATTTAATTATTTTCTGTCTAATAATTAATTATGTGTTATATAAGTTATTATATATAAATAAACAAAGAAAAAATATTATGATACTAGTAATTATAATCTTAAATATTATTCCAACTTTATTAAATATTAAAGAATTTAATGGTGAGATAGTACTTTATTTGATAGAAAGTTTATTATTACCATATTTAATTATAATATTAGTAAATAGTTGTGAAAAAGTAGCAGATCTTCATATGAATCTACAATATATTGAACATGAAAAACAAGTACGATTATCGATCTTTAAAATAACTCATGAAATTAAAAATCCCATAGCGGTTTGTAAAGGTTATTTAGATATGTTTGATACTGCGAATAAAGAACATAGTAAAAAGTATATTCCAATAATTAAGTCGGAAATAAATAGAACGTTATGTTTATTAGAAGATTTTCTTGATTTTAATAAAATAAAACTTGAAAGAGAAGAAATGGATTTAATACTATTATTAAAAGATATTAAATCTAGCTGTTTACCTTTATTTAGTAATAATAAAATTAGTTGTCAAGATAACATCGACAATAGTGATGAAGAGATCTATTTAA
The DNA here is from genome assembly GCA_947853245.1 of uncultured Bacilli bacterium. Taxonomy (GTDB): domain Bacteria; phylum Bacillota_I; class Bacilli_A; order RF39; family UBA660; genus SIG204. The sequence continues at coordinate 13,416 of CANTWP010000013.1, forward strand.
ATGGTGATTATAATCGCTTAAAACAAGTACTTATTAATGTAATGAAAAATAGTGTTGAAGCATTAAAGGATACTGATAAACCTTGTATTAAATTTTATTATAAATTAAAGAATGATTATGTCCATGTTTATGTAGAAGATAATGGTTGTGGAATGAGTAGAGAGGTTTTAGCTAGAATTAAAGAACCTTTTTTCACTACTAAGTCTAATGGAACTGGCTTAGGTGTTACTATATCACATGAAGTGATTCAGGGACATAAAGGTATTATTAAGTATTCTTCTAAAGAAGGTTTAGGCACTAAAGTGGAAATAATTTTACCGTTAGACAGGCAATAAAAAATCAAGAGCTTAGACGAATTTATTTCGTCACTCTTGATTTGTTTTATATTTCCAAATATAAGTCATTGTTGTATTCATGTTGAATTGTTTGTTTAGATTTTAGAATATCCGTTGTAATAAGATAAAAATCATATAATATTACTTGTTGACCATCTGAGGTAACAGGATCATCCCAAGTAAGATCTAAATGATACCAAGTTGAATCTAAATAAACAGCATTCCAAATGTGTTCTTTGTTTGATACCTTATAATTTTTAACACCAATTTTATCTAAGAAGATTGCCATGGCATCGCTATAACCGCTACAAATACCTTTACCTTCAACTAAAGGACCATAGGCATTATAGGGATGATATGGATATGTATCTTTATTCATATCTAACTTAAAGTCTTGATCATAGATTGTATTTTCTATGATATAATCATGGAATAACTTAATTTTTTGACGATCACTCATTGTAGCTTTGATATTATTGTCAATAAATTTATTTATAGTTTCGTTAACTTTAAGGATCTGATCTTGTGAATATGCTTTTTGTAAGCTAATATTTATCTTTCCCAAAGAGTCAATAGTAAAATTAATAGTAGTATATGAATTAAGTGGACTAATATAATTATTTATAGCTTGAATATAATCAGTATTTTCAATAATATTATAGAAATCATCTGAACAAGTAGAGTATGTATAATCACAGAAGAAAGTAAAATCTTCCCAACCATAATTTAAAGCAGTATAAATAATGTCTAGGAATTGTTCTTCATTTTTAACGATAAATTTATCAGTATTTTGTACTAATAAAAAGTTAGAATTTTTATAGTATTCGTTAGCATTTTTAACTACAACTGAATCCTTATATATAATTTTTTGAGAAATAAATCTAGTTACTAAATCTTTTTGCCATAAACAAAAAAAGGCTATAAGTATTATAATCAAGCATATTAGTTTCTTCATCCTATCACCTATTGTAATTATAGCAAATAAACATAAAAAAAAGAAGTGGAATTATTCCATTTCATTAACTTTTTTCGTAATACGTGATTTATTACGAGCACTATTATTTTTTGCGACGGCACCTTTAGATGTAGCTTTATCGATTCTCTTAATAGCAACTTTTAAGGCTTCACCAGCAGCAACTTTATCTTTAGCTTCAACCGCTTTTTCTACTTTTTTAATAGCAGTCTTCATACTAGTCGCATATTTATTATTACTGTTTTGTCTTTTATTGATTACTTTAACAGCTTTTTTAGCATTTTTCATATTTGGCATAATGTTTCACCTCCAAGCCACTTCGATATTCATTATTTTAACAAATATTTCCTAAAAAAGCAATGTTTTTGATAATATTATTAGAAACTTTGTTAACATTATTAATGGTGATGCTATGAAACATGAAGTGGATTTATCAAAATTTGAAATTAGAACAGATTTGGCTATTGAATCGATTGAAAATCATCAAGATATTGAAGGAATAATTAGTAGGATCGAGAAAATTAATGGTCTTACGATAACTGATGTAGTTATAGATACGTTAGGCGGTAAAAAGTTAAATAAGAAGCCAGGTAATTATATTACAATTGAGTTTGACGATATTACAGATGAAGATAATCGTAAAAAAGTTGAGGAAGTATTTGTTTATAAATTAAAAGAATTATTGAAAAAGAAAAAAATAAAGATGTCAGACAGTTGTTTTGTAATTGGTCTTGGTAATGAAAAATCTACTCCCGATTCCTTAGGACCGCTTTGTACATCTAAAATAGTAGTTACTAATCATTTATTTGAATTAGGTCATTTATCTAAAGATTATCGCCGCGTTTGGGCTTTATCACCTGGTGTAATGGGTACAACTGGAATGGAAACAAGTGATGTAATCATTAGCATTATTAATAGAATAAAACCATCATTTATAATTGTGATTGATGCTTTAGCAAGTCAATCTGTAGAACGAGTTAATAAAACAATTCAAATGACTGATACCGGAATATCTCCTGGTGGTGGAATAGGCAATAATCGTAAAGAAATAAACGAAGAAATCTTAGATATACCAGTTATTGCTATCGGTGTACCAACTACAGTAGATGCTGTAACGATTGTAAGTGATACAATTAATTATATGTATAAACACTTTTCTTATTTGAAAACTAATATGAATAACCCTGCAAATAAATTAATGATAGGAGAACCTAATTATTTAAAGAAAGATATTGCAATTGCTGATGCAGATAAAACAGAGTGGCTGGGTTTAGTCGGTAATCTAAATGAAAGTGAGACTAGACAACTTATTTATGAAGTCCTAACTCCAGTAGGATATAATTTAATGGTGACACCAAAAGAAGTAGATTTTGTTATTGAAAAATTAGCGGATGTTATAGGAAATGGTATTAATAAAGCAATTCATAATAAAAAGAAATTTTAATGTTGAACCTGATTATTGACTTGACAACATATTTAGGATTGATTACAATATTGGATATTGTTGGGTGAACATAATGTTTAATATATCAGATTATAAGAATAATTCAATAAGACTACAAGAAATAGATAAAATTTATAAGTATCTTTTAGAAAATTATTTTGGTAATTGTCAAATAAGTAATGACTTTAAAGTTAACCAAAATGTAGTGTTACAATTGATGTGAGACCGAGATGGTATACAAAAAACGATAGATACCTTA
>CANTWP010000014.1 GCA_947853245.1 uncultured Bacilli bacterium
CAATATATTCAAGTAATTTTAAGAATAATTTTTCAAATTTTTTCTCTAAGCCACGTAATTTACGTACTTCAATACGTTTTTTCTTAATAGGTAAATCACTAAATAAGATATTGGCGAGTTTTTGTTTTACTTCTGTTTCAATAAATACATCATTTAAAATATCATCTATTTCACTATTAATAATTCTAGTAGCCTCTATTTCAAAATTTGGTTCTAAACATTTAATTTGTAATTGTCCTGTTGTGTTAACATTTAATACTTCGACTACAAAATCATTACCATCAACGTAAGTAGCAAATTCATAAGCCTCTCCATTATGAACTACAGATATTTTAGAGCTACTCTTAGTATTTCTAAATCTAAACTTATAATTACGTTTATCTGGAACAATACCACTTTTTCCTTCTAAAGCTTTTAACGTTAATGTATAACCAGTACTTTCATATTTATAATCAATGCTTGTTAACAAATAATAACCTTTTAAATATAAATTAGTTATACCATCATCTTCATATAATTTAAAGGAATTACTACAACCAGGGAAAATATGAATTTCCATATTTTTAGGTGGTGTAAGATCGTTTAAATTATCATTTAATCCCATTGGAATAATTGATCCTGCTCGTGCAAACACTGGATAATCTTGTTCTTTAATAAAAGAAACATATTCTTTTTCACCTGGGAATTTTTTACCAGTAACAAAGTCATACCAAGTACCAGCTGGTATAAACATACGTTGAATAGTTCGATCCATAACAGGATCTTTTTTAGTTGTAATTGGACAAACCAATAATTCATTACCTAAATAATACTCATTTTTATATCGTTCATCATCTATAACAAATTCATTATCATAGTATATAGGTCTTAATAATGGTTGATAATTCTTATATAATTCATATGCTAAAGAATAAAAATATGGTACTAATTGATGACGTAATGTCAAATATTCCTTAACAATACTATAAGTTTTAATATCCCATTTCCAAGGTTCTCTTTTATAATATTTACATTCTGCAGAACCAAATTTTAATATAGGACTAAATATGCCCAATTGAACAAAACGTATAAATAATTCACTTTCTTCAATACCTTTATAATATCCACCTATATCATGAGCCCACCAAGTAATTCCTTTGTTTGTCGCACTAAAGTTATGTCTTGGAATAACTGCTAAAGTATCCCAACTAACATTTTGTTTACCAGAATAAAGAATTGAATAACGATGATCACAAATTCCCGTATAATTAGATAAGGTTAATGGACGATTATCAAAATTTCTTAACATATCATACATTTGATAATGGTTTAATAAAAACATATCGTTATTAGATACCTTATTAAAATCTTTAATCCAATAAAAATCTACACCTAATTTATCAAGGGGATGAATATACATTTTTAAATAAACATCTAACCATCTAGGATTTACTACATTAAAAGGAATAAAACCATTCTTGGTTGGTTCTAGATACTTAGAGCTCTCTACATATATATCATCGATAGGAAAAAATCCTTCTGTTGGATTAACAGCCAGTCCTAACTCAATTTTTTGTTCATGTAAATAATTAGCTAAAGCACTAGGATTCGGAAATAAATTATTATTAAAAGTAAACCCTGTAGCTTTTTTATATATTTTCTTATGCCAATCATCATCCAATAACATAATAGAAATTGGAATCTTCTTCATTTTAAATTTTTCCACCAAGTTTTTAACATCTAGTTCATTATAAGCAACAGTCTTACTCCACCAGTTTCCTAAAGCATATCTTGGAATTAAACTAGGACTACCAGTTAAAGCATAATAATTTTTTAAACAAAGAAGAAAATCTTTATTATAAACAAATAAATATATATCTAATTCTTTAAAAGAACGAGGAGCAAAAGTACCATCTTCAAGGAGTACTTTACTATCAGAATCATCAACACTGGCATAGCCATCTAATGAATATAACCCCTTAGCTTTTAAGGGACCATCTCTTAGTTCATTATCACTAGTTTTTAAATTTTTAACCTCAAGATTACCATAATACCATAATGCATTACTACCTAAAATATTAACTTTTAAATTAGCATCAGGAACCATTTTACTACCAATAAAGTTTTTTTCTTTAGTATAGTTTATTTTTAAATAAGGAGTAGAAATTTCTAAAAAGTTTACATCTTCTCTTTTTGTAAAATTAGTAATTCCAAGATTTCTATTCCATGCAAATTCCGTTGGAGCATCTAGAAATTCACCTGATGTGCTATATTCAAAGCGAATTAGATTAGCAGTTATTACCGTTATTCTATAATATTTTCCTTTTATTATATTCGCTTCATTAGCAAGAGCATTAGTTTTTATTTTAAAATGTTCACCTAGAGGATACATTTTATCACCTCTTTATATTTCTTCTATTTCAATTAAATTAGTATATTTTGAATTATTTAAAGGATAACCACCAGTAATAATAATCTTATCACCTTTAATTACTGGCATTATTTTCTTAACAAGTTCTTTAGAATCTTTAATAACATCATCTATAGAACTAGACTTTTCTACAAGAATTGGATAAACTCCAAAGTTTAATAATAAGTTTTTAGCAATTTCACCATCATAAGTTAAAGCAAGAATTGGACAATTTGATCTAAACCTACTAATCTTTTTAGCGATCAAACCCGAATTAGTTGGTACAACAATTGCACGACATTTTAACTTAGTTGCCATATAGGCAACTGAAGAAACAATATTTCCTGTAATATTTTGTTCTTCACTACGATTAGATTTATCATAAAATTCCATATATTCAATATCTTTTTCAGCATTTTCTATTACTTTATTTATAGAATCTAAAATATTTATAGAATTATCATTATAAACTGGAGAGACTCCTAATATTACTGCATCCGTTCCATCTAATACTGCGTTTGCTATATCACTAACTTCCGCTCTAGTTGGTGTATCTATACTACCCGCAAACATATCAGTTGATACAATACTTACTTTTCCTGCCAAATGACATTTATTAATAATTCTTTTTTGTATACCAGGAATTCTTTCAATTGGTATTTCTGTTCCAAGGTCACTTCTAGCTATTATAAGACCTTCACTAATATTTAATATTTCATCTAATTCATCAAGCGCTTTTTCATTTTCAATTTTACTAATAATAGCGGTATGATCATTTCCACATTCAATTAATAAATCATTAACATCTAATACATCATCAACACTAGAAATAAATGATAAAGCTAAATAATCAGCAGATACTTTAGAAGCAAATTCAATATCATCTTTAGTTTTATTACTCATAAATTTAATCTTTAATTTACAATTAGGAATATTAACATTAGAATTACTTTCTACTTCGCCACCTTTTATTACTTGACATATCAACGAATCACCATCATCAGATTTATCAATAACCTTAAGTACTACAGCACCTGAAGCTAATATAATAGTTGCACCATAATCAATATCATCAACTAAACTTTTATAGTCAATTGAAAATTTTGTTTTATCTCCTAAAGTATGACTCGAATAAATTCTGATCTTATCATTTTTCTTAAATTCTGCTTTGCCTCCTGAAAACTTACCTGTACTAAGTCTAGGTCCTTTAATATCTAACATAACAGCTACTTTAGAAGGTAAATCTTTATTAATATCTTTAATCGTTTCTAGAACACTTTCTGTATAATTATAAGTGACCGTACTTAAATCAATCCTAAATACTAAGACACCTTTTTGAATAAAACCTAATAATTCTTCCTTTGAATCATTTCCCTTATTGATAGTAACAATCGTCTTTACCTTGTTCATAATACCAGTCCTTTATTTTCTATTATTATTATATCAATTTTTGTCGATATAAAAAAGAGTTTTTGCAAACTCTTTAACATTTTTTCATTTTAATCATTATAAATCTGTTTTTAAGATAGTTACAACTGGACGAACACCATAAAGAGAATTAACATTATACATACCAGCTGTAATAGAACCATTATCCGAAACAATCCATACATAAGTTGTTGGTGTAGAACCATAATAAGTACCAGTCCAATATCTTACATTAGATATCCATGAATAACTTGAACTACAGGAATTCGATTTACATCCTAAAGTTATTAATTCTTCCTTGCTTATCAAAGTAGCGGTTGTAGAACTATTCATTTTTAAAGTAGATTTTAAATAATTTAAATAATTATTAACATACTCTTCTACTATACTGCCAGAATATAATACTGAATTAGTTTTAGAAAACGCTACAGGATAGTTTCCATCACTTATTTGAATACCACTCGTTTTAGTACTATCAGCATTAGTTCCAACATTTAAATTATATTTTGCAAATACTTTAACAGTTGTATCAGTTGAACTGATTACATAAAATGATTCGGTACCACAAGTTATTTCATCACCTACGTTATTACCTGTTCCACTTGTTACTTTACAAGGTTTACCAGTAGTATAACTGTCACTATCACTGCCACCGCAACTCCAAGCTCCACTATCTTGTCTAACACAACTAATACCTTCTACTTCAATTGGGGACTTTATTAAAACATCACAATTACTATTACCATCATAACTAATATCTTCAGCTGAACTAATAGGTATTGTCCCATCAAAATGATCTATTGTCTTATTATAAATATTTTCTTTATTAACATCTACGTTACTAGAAGCTAATAAAGAAACACAATTGGTTCTTAAACCTTCCTCAAAGTTTCTAAGACTGATTGCAATAGATTTATTTTTTACATCACCTACTACATTTCCTATACTTGCATAACCAATTAATGCAATAATTGAAAGTACTACTATTACTGCTAGTAACTCTACTAATGTAAAACCTTTATTACCTAATCTATCTATACTAACATTCTTTTTAGGTTTACTACACATATTATTTTCCATCCTTTCACTACCATTATTAACTATTTAACTTATAATCATTAGTATCTTTACTATATAATTTTAACATTTATTTTATATGAAATAAACTAGAATAAGAGAATATTTTTGTTAAAAATAATTATAAAAAAAAAAGAGACTTTTAATCTCTTTATAACCAAACACCAAACGTTACTGCGGCTAAGCCTAAAATCATACCTACTACCCAGAACATTTTAACAATATCTGTTTCAGCCCAACCTAATTTTTCTAAATGGTGATGAAGTGGTGCCATTAAGAAAACCTTTTTTCCAAAGAATCTTCCCGCAATCATTTGAATAATGCAACTTAAAGTTTCTATTATAAATACACCCGCAATAACTATTAAAGTTAATTCATGACTAGTTATGATAGCGATAGTTGCCATGGTTGCACCTAACGATAATGAACCAGTATCACCCATAAATACTTTAGCTGGGTGAGTATTATATACCAAGAAACCTAGTAAAGCGCCAACTAATATAAAACAGAAAACTCCAATATCTTCACTACCAGCAATCCAGAATGAACCAAATGATATAATACCAAAAGCTAGAAAAGCTATGGTAGAAAGACCACCAGCCAAACCGTCTAAGCCATCTGTTATATTAACCGCATTACTACTTGCAACTAATAGAAATAATATTAATAAGCCGTAACCCCAGCCCAAATCAATACGTATTCCTAAAGTATGAATATCTAATACTGTACTACGACCACTTTTCATAAATATTAAGAAAAATACTACAGCAATTAATATCTGACCAAATAACTTTTGCTTTTCTGTAAGACCAATATTATTATGCCTCTTTATAATCAAATAATCATCTATGAATCCTAACAAAGCATACGCTACAAATACAAACATAATTATAAATAAATTACTTGTATATTCTAGCTTATTCATAAGTATTAATATTATTGTTGATATTATTGTTGGAATAATAAAGATTAAACCTCCCATGGTAGGAGTTCCATCCTTATCATGATGCTTACGCTCTAAAAATACACTTACTGTTTGTTTAACTTTCATCTTCTTTAACAATGGTATAATTATAAATCCAAATACTACCGATATTATAAACGCCACCATCATTGCTAGCGTTGCCTTTGCTAAAATTAACACTAAATCATCTCCTATATATTACCTAAAACTACCTCTTTATCATCCAAATCTATTTTTTTATCACCAATAATTTGATATGTTTCATGGCCTTTTCCAAGCACTAATAGTATATCATTTTTATCAAGCAATTGTATACCCCTAATAATTGCCTTTACACGATTTATTTCAATTTCATAATTAGTTTTGTCAAGTTTTTCTATCATATCATTAATTATATCATTTGGATCTTCAAATCTTGGATTATCACTTGTAAATATAACATAATCAGATTTACTAGTTGCAATATCAGCCATTATTGGTCTTTTCTTTTTATCCCTATTACCACCACAACCAATTATGGTATAAATATGACTACTATTTAATTCTTTTACACTATCAATAACATTAGAAACTGCATCTGGAGTATGAGCATAATCAATAATAATTAAATTATTCTTATAATTAATTTTCTCCATTCGACCACGAGGACATTCTAACAAACTAATCTCTTCTTTTATTTGTTCCTTATTATAACCAAGTTCACTTAATATAGCAATAACACACAATAAATTATAAATATTATGTTTACCTATTAATTTAGTTGTATATTCATCACCATTGACAATAAAATTACTTTCCTTTAAAGATATATCATAGTTTGTAACCTGATAATCACTAGTATTAAATCCATAAGATATATTATTATTAGTATTTAAACAAAAATCATTAAAATAAGGACTATCTATATTTATTATAGCCTTCTTTTCATTTTTTAACATACTAAATAATTTTAATTTTTCTTTTAAATAGTTCTCCATAGTATCATGATAATCAAGATGATCTCGTGTTAAATTTGAAAATATACCATAATCAAATTCTAAACCCGCTACTCGATTCATCGCTAAAGCATGACTACTTACCTCCATTACTACATATGTACAACCTTGTTCTTTGGCATAGATTAACATCTCATATAAATCTAATATATCTGGTGTAGTATTGTTCAAATCTTTAATTTTATCTCCTATATAAAAACCAATCGTTCCTATATACGCACATTTTTCTCCCAGATCATTTAAAGCCTTATGTATTAAATAACAAGTAGTTGTCTTACCATTAGTACCTGTCATACCAATAACCTTTAAATCAGCTAGATATTCGCCATAAATTTCTTTAAGATAATTAATCAAATAATCATGTGTATTATTTACTATCAAAGTATCAACACTATAAAGACCATGTTCTGCAATTATTTTAGTTGCGCCATTGTTAATAGCGTCTTCAATATATTGATGTCCATCATGGACATAGTTCAAAGCAATAAATGTATCACCTTGTTCTATTTTTCTAGAATCACTTTTTATATTCATTAAAAAACACCTCATATTATCTTATGCCAAAAGAATATGTTAGGTGTTTTTACTAATTAAATTATATCTAAATTTCTATTAAACTAGTAACCATAAATTATATTCGATGGTTCTATTGTAGTTCCTATATTATAAGTTATATTTCCTTCTAAACTAGGAAAACTAGGTACATTAATACTTTCCTCTATTGATTCCTTTAATTGATAGTGAACAACAAGGGGTCTATCAGACAAATACTTTTCTCTCACCCAAGAACTATAATCTGGAATATTATTAAAATTATTATAATTAATGGTCAAACCACCAGTATAAGTATAGATTATATTATAATTGTTATTTCGATCATTAATATAATGTCCTTTATAATAGTTACTTTGTAACGTTACTCTATTAGTATCAGTTTTGGAATTTAAAAATGGAAAATAGAATTGATTTAAGTTGGAAGCAGAATAATAAGACCATTTTCATTACCTTCTAAAATCTTTTCGCCTATATATTTTATAACTTTACTATTTTTTAAATCTAAATAATCTACTACATCGCCTACTTTTCTTAATGGTTCATTTATATAAACATTTGTTGTTTTACTTTCACTTCCATTACTTACTGTGATAGGTATTATATAACCATATGATACATATTTTTCATATGGTACTGTGCCAATATAAAGATTTTTAAATTTTGTTACTCCATTAATCATATCATAAAAAGATAAATTTCCCTCTAAAGTATCACCGTAAAAGTTCTATCCGTTTGACTATACTCTAATATTGTACCAATAACACCAATATTTGATATTCTTCCAGTAGCGTTCTCCTTAGTTACTGAATACTCTTTTTCACAATGAATATAGTATGTCGTATTAGGTTTAAATAGGACTGACATAGAATAATATGATGTCGAATAACTATTAATTACTTCAATTTCTGTATCTATTTTAGAGATAGATGATGGTAAACCTTTAATATTATTATTAAATAAGTTAGTTGTTTTTTCTCCAACATTTTGAATCTCAATTGAATTACTTGGACTTGGTATTCCATTTTAAATACTATTTCCATATAATCCCGCTATTACTGTATTACTTGTTATTCCTTCACCTGATGAACTACTTCCATTTTCTGTTTGTGTATATATTAATGTCACTCCAAAATTTAATGTTAGCTCACTTGATGAAATACTATCTACATCTTCAAACTTCACCTTTATCTTTAAACTCTTGCTACTATTCGCATCTAATAAATCGCCACTCTTTATTTCTTTTCCATCTGCATATGTTACTGTATACAATATATTATTACTATTTGCTTCTTCTAAACCTTGTAAACTAATAGAACTTAATTCAGCATCAATTGTTCCTCCATTAGTAACATCTACTGTATAACTTACTGCATCATTTGGTTTATATAGATTTACTTCAAACTTAAATGACGTTGCCTGTACTGTCCCTTACTTCCTGTTCCACCTCCAACAGTATTAGGTTTACTTAAATTAGAAAAGTATATATTCCAAACATTTCCCTGTTTTACTACTGTTCCCGCTATATCTAATGTAGATTGGATTATAGCGTACGCTACTGTGGTAAACATAAGTACTCCTATTAAACTATAAATTATCATTTTTCTTTTACTTCTTAAACGCATATTATACATTCCTTTCTAAATAAAACAAAAAGACACAAAAACAAATTAGAGTTACATCTAGTTCATCTTTGTGTCCTTATTATTTATTAGGGTATGATTATAAACTACCACCCTCAGGTTAACTATTTATATACAAAGGTTATTCTTAGTCATATTATCTCTACCCTTATCTTGAATTAATTATATAATATTTACTTATTATTTTCAATACCTATTTTTACTAGCAGCCACTATCATCATTAATAGTACTCTCATCAACTTCATATGTATAATTTTCAGTACCAGCTACTTTAGTAATATTAATCTTTAAACACTTACCAAATTTACCATCACTAGATTTAGGATTAGTTATCTCTTGATCAATAAAACCTTGTAAATCTTTTAAATATATTGTTTTTACTGCATTATCTTGGGTTGGTAAATTAAAGAAATTGGCTGCTGCCCAACCAACAGCAGCTTCTTCGATCAATTTTATTTGGGTTTGGTATAATTTTTCTTTTTGATTTTTTAATGTACCCGCAACATTTGGGACTATAATAACAGCTAATAATCCTAAAATTATAATTACCGCTAGTAATTCAATTAAAGTGAAACCTTTTCTTTTCATATTTCTATCTACCTCTAGTAAAAGTATAATATAGAACTTTAAAATTTACAAGTAAAAATAAATTATCTTAATAGATAAAATAGAAAAATTTTAACAATTAATAGTTTTTATTTTATCATGTTCTTCATTAATATCATCTGAAATATAATTATTCATCAAATTTTTAACTATAGCTAAATTTCTATTAATGATCCGTGATATGTAAGATTGACTTAATCCTAACATTTGCGCTATTTCAGTTTGTGTATAACAATGATCATTAAAAAATCCAAAATGTAATTTCATAACTAACTGGGCTTTTTTATGAAGCTGATTCAATAATTTACCAATCATTTCTTTTTCCTCTTTTTCTTCATATTCATCATTAATATTAATACTATAATCTACTAACGTGGATAAATCTACATTATCAATTGTATGTCTTGAATGATAATTTTGTTTTCTAATAATCATTAAAATTTCATTATCTATGCAACGCATTACGTAAGTAGAAAATTTTGCTCCCCTAGACATATCAAATGTATCAATTCCCTTTATTAATCCATATACTCCAATACTAATTAAATCATCCATTTCTATTAAAACATTATTAAATTTATTATATAGTTCATAAATAACTAATCTTATATTATGAATAATCAATTTATTTCTGGCCACTTGATCACCTAGTGCTAATCTATGTAAAAGTTCTTCCTGTAACTCCTTTGATAGTGCTGATGGGACAGATTCATATTTAAAATACGTACTCTTATTCATATAAATTCTCCTTTCAAGGTAATTTATATTATATTATTTTTAAAATATTATGTAAAATGTATTATCAAAATAATCAAATATTAGTATAAAAATATTTTAAATAAATTTTATAATATATTTAAAAAATCCCCATTAAAGGGATCTTTTACATCATATCATCTAACTTTTTAGTAGTACTTTTTACTACCTTATTAACAGTATCTTCTATATAGCACATAACATCTTGACTGTATCTTTGGTAAACAAGAGTCGCCCCAACACCTAAAGCTATAAGCGACATATCTTTAACAAATTTCATTATATCACCTCTTAGCTAGAACAATATGAAATGTACGTTATTTACTAACATACATTAGTAGTTTGTTATTTATTTAAAAAACTATTCATGATTATTAACTTTTCTTTTAAACTAGTATTTCTTGTTAAATCTTTATCATTATTAACAGCTGTTATAAAAGCATCAGGAGAACCCACTATTACTAATTTCTTTTTAGCACGAGTAATTCCAGTATACATTAATTTTCTATATAACATGCGGTAATATTCGCGAGTAATTGGCATCATTACTAGATCAAATTCACTACCTTGTGATTTATGAATACTGATAATAAATGCATGTTTTATTTTAGAAAAATCTTTTGGTGTATAAGTAACTACGTTGTAATCATATTCTACTTCTATCTCTGTTTTACCATTAGAATTACGAATAATATTCCTAATGACACCAACATCGCCATTATAAACATTCTCTTCGGGCATATTAACAAGTTGTAAGACTTTATCTCCTTCACGATAAATAATATCTCCTACTAATAATTCTTGTTTATCAGGACTTTCAGGATTCAATACCATCTGCAATTCTTTATTTAAATTGTCAATTCCATTTTCACCACGATACATTGGTGCCATTACTTGAAATCTTTTATAGTCATAACCTTTTTCAGTAATTTGTAAACATAATTTTTTGATGTTTTCTTTTATATGTCTACTATCACAATTTAAGAATAAATAATCGTTTTTTTGTTCTAAAAAACAAGGATTTAAATCATTATCTTTAACTTCTCTAGCTAGCGAAATAATATAAGAATTTTCATCTTGACGATAAAGGTAATCGAGTTCAATTGTTTTTACTGCTTCACTTTCAATTATATCTTTTAATAGTTGTCCAGAGGAAACACTCGGAAGTTGATTATAATCTCCTACTAGTACTATTCTAATATTGTCAGTTAATCCTTTAAGAAGATTATCAAACAAAGCTTCATCGATCATACTTACTTCATCTACTATTACAAATTTAACATTACTTTTATCATATTCATTAACAGAAAACTTATTAGTTTCTTTATTCCACTTTAAAAACCTATGGATAGTTGTCGCAGGAAGTCCTGTTGATTCACTTAATCTTTTTGCGGCTCTTCCTGTTGGCGCTAAAAGAGCTAAATTGTCTTCTGTTAATTTGGCATAATTTAATTTGCATAATTGACTATATAATTCTACGATTGCTTTGATAATTGTAGTTTTTCCCGTTCCTGGACCACCAGTAATAACTAAAACATTCTCTGTAAGAGCTGAAATTATCGCCTCTAACTGTTTATCGTTATACTTTATATCAGTATGTTTTTCTAAGTCTTCAATCAAATTATGTAAATTTTTATAATTATTTTTTTTATTATGTAATAAAATTCTAAATTTATTTACAATATTTATAGTTGCATCATACATTTCTTTTAGATAATATCTACGTTCTTCACAAACGATTCTCTGTTCTTTGATTAATTCTTTTAACAAATTATCAAAATAATCAGTATCTACTAATTCTCCAACATAATTAGAAACACTATCATAAATTTCTTGATAATTTAAAAAAGTATCTCCACTAGCAGAAGTTAAATTCTTTATTACATAGATAACACAAGCTTTAATTCTTCTGGAATCTAATGTATCTATATCAAACTTTTTACTTATTTGATCTATTTTAAAAAATGATAGTTCATTAATATCATCAACTAATTTAAAAATATTATTCTCTACTATATTCATTGTTTCTTTTAAATAATAATTATAAATTAGTAGTGATTCATTCATACTAAATCCTAGATCAGTTAAATATACTATAACTCTATGACTTTCATCATATTTAATTAAAACATTATAAATAGTATCAGCTTTTTTAGCAGTCATCTTAGGAACCATTTGTAGGCAAAATGGTTCATCTAAGATCAAATCTAAAGCACTATTACCTAAAGTATCAACTATAGAAGTCGCTAAACGTTTACCTATACCGGGGAATAAATCTGATGAAAGAAACGCTACGATACCATCTTTATCATCGGGTTTTAATTTTTCATATGATAAAACATCAAATTGAATACCATAACGTGGATGATCTTTAACACTACCATTGAAATTATAAGCATCTCCTTCAGTAAGTTCTGGAAACATGCCTGTAAATGTTACTAATTTACCAATATAATTAGACATAACTTCGTCATCGGTTTCATCTAATTTGATTAATCCTACTGTATAGCCTTTATCTGATTTAAAAATATCTTTTTTATAAATACCTTTTATATAACTCATTCAACACCACCTATCTAACAAAAAGGAAATGAAATTAATATTTCATTCCTTTTGATTCTTCTTTGTTTTTTTCAAGAATTGATTGTTCTAATTCTCTACGAAATTGCTCTTCAGGATTGTTATTTAAATAATCAATTTCAGCTTGTCTTTTAGCAGAAGTTTCTTCTTTTTGTATTTGTTCCCATTCCTCTTCAGTCATCTGTATAGGTCTTAATCCCTCTTCCTCTCTAGATTTGTTTATTTCATCTAAATAAGAATTTACACTACTATTTTCTTTTTGAAAATTAGCATTATCCATTTTAGCAAGTTCATTTGCCATACTTTTAAAGCTTTCACTTGCAAACTTCCCAATAGCAGGTCCGTAAGACGCCAATGTAATAGCGCCTGCTGCGATAATCGCTATTATAGCTTTATTGCGATTAATAGTTACTTTACCTATACTTTTAGAAATAGAATCAAGTGCTAAAATATTTGCGTCATTGGCATCATAAAGTTTAGGATTAGTACTAATTATTATTTTACCTTTTTTACTTTCATATGGATCATTTTTTAAAGTAAATATATAAGTTTTATTATTTTGACCAATCTTTATATTCGATCCCATCAATGTATTATCTAAAATACTCTTTTGTAAAATTTCAATTATTTCTGTTTGTGATAAATTACTATAGTTAGTAGCGTTACCACTACTACCACTTCTAAATTTTATACTAACTAGATTTTTATTTTTCATATTAAATAAATCATTTCCTTCCTTAAAATAAAGATAATAGGATAAATTTACTACTTTGAATCATTAATTGTTTTACTAATCTATTTTAAAATCATCTAAGAAGTCATCAATAGTCATTATTTTTTCATCAACATTTTCTAATGAAATATCTTCTTTTTCTTCTTCAATAATTTCTTCTTTAATTTCCAATTCTTTATTTTGAATAGTTTCTTTTTCCACTACTTTAGGTACTTCTAAAATATTTTTAATATTCGCTTTTGATAAACTAGATCCTGTTGAATACCTATCCATAATTGGTAGTTCAGTAATTTTTATTTCTTTATAATCGCCACCTATTTTTAAGGCCAGTTCAGTACGATGCTTTAAAATAAATGTTTTTAATATATAATAAGGATTAGTTTTTACATCTCTAATAATTAGTATACCTTTACGAGCACGATTCATAGTTTCAAATTCACTAATACGAACTCTTTTTCCTGTACTCTTACTAGTGATTACACTAATATACTCGTCAGACCTATCAAACATATTTGCGGATACTACATGATCATTTTTTAAAGTTATTGCCTTAATCCCCGCTGATTTAATACCAGTTGGTGCCACTTCATTAATTAAAAATCTAAGACCATATCCTAAATGCGTTGTAATAAATATTTCATTTTTATTAGAGTTTGTTACACTAACTAAAGTATCATCATCCTTTAATTTCATACAAGTCATCGGTTTAGAATAACGAAGGACTCTAAATTCATCGAGCTTTGTGCGTTTAATTAATCCATTTTTACTTACCATAGTAATATAATCAGCGGCATCAAAATCATATACAGGAATTGCATAAATAATATTTTCACCTGGATCAATCTTAATTATATTACTAATATGTTTTCCAAGTTCTTTCCATTTTAAATCTGGTATTTCATGAACTGGTACAAATAAGTAATTACCTTTATCTGTAAATAGAAGAACTGTATCTAAAGTATTCATTTTATATATTCCAGTTACATAATCACCATCTTTAACAGTTGTTTCTTCTTCATTAGATGTAAAACTACGCATAGATACACGTTTTACATATCCATCATTAGTTACTACTACTACACAATCCTCTTTTGGAATCATACTTGTCGTATCAATCTTAATTTCAGTTACTTCATCTTTAATTTCAGTTTTTCGAGGAACTGCATATTCTTTTTTGATACTTCTAAGTTCTTCTTTCATAACACTCTTTAATCTTTCATCATCACTAAGAATTGCTTCTAAGCCCTTGATTATCAACATCAGATTCTTAGTTTCTTCCTCTACCGCCACTACATCGGTATTAGTTAAACGATAAAGTTGTAACATTACAATATTTTCCGCTTGAATTTCTGTAAAGCCAAACTTCTTCATTAAGTTTTCTTTAGCATTAGTTTTATTTTCACTCGCACGAATAGTAGCAATTACTTTATCTAAAATAGAAACCATTTTAATTAAGCCTTGACATATTTCTAAACGACGTTTCGCGACGCCTAAATCATACTTAGTTCTATTTAACACTACTTCTTTTTGATGTTTAATATATGCATCTATTATAGCAAGTATCCCTAAAGTCATTGGCCGGCGATTTACGATCGCAACCATGTTATAGTTGTAAGAAATCATTAATTCTGTATTCTTATATAAATAATTTAGAATTAAATCAACGTTAGCGTCTTTCTTAAGATCTATCGCTATTCTAAGTCCCTCACGATCGGATTCATCACGTATTTCAGTAATTCCTTCTACTTTTTTGTCTATTCTAAGTTCATCGATCTTACGAACAAGTAATGCTTTATTTACATCATATGGTATTTCTGTGATAATGATTTGATCTTTACCTTTAGTTTTTTCTACACTAACTTTAGAACGAACCATAACTTTACCACGACCTGTTTCAAAGGCTTCGATTATTCCTTTTTTTCCTTCAACAATCGCACCAGTAGGAAAATCTGGACCTTTAACAATTTCCATAATTGTTTCTAAACGACAATTGGGACTATCAATTCTTTTGATCGTTGCATCTATTACTTCCCCTAAATTATGTGGAGGAATATTAGTGGCATATCCCGCACTAATACCATTTGCTCCATTAATTAGTAAATTAGGGAATTTAGCAGGTAATACAATTGGTTCCATCAAAGTATCATCATAATTTGGTGCCCAAGTTACTGTATCTTTATCGATATCTTTTAAAATTTCATTACTAATTTTTGAAAGTCTTGCTTCTGTATAACGCATTGCAGCTGGACTATCACCATCCATTGAACCATTATTTCCGTGCATATCAATATTAATAGTATTTTGTTTCCACCACTGACTCATACGAACCATAGCTTCATAAATACTAGAGTCGCCATGTGGATGATATTGTCCCATTACATTACCAACTGTCTTAGCACTCTTTTTATATGGTTTATCGTATGTGTTTTTATCGCGATACATAGCGTACAATATTCTTCTTTGAACAGGTTTTAATCCA
>CANTWP010000015.1 GCA_947853245.1 uncultured Bacilli bacterium
TGGCAGAAGCCGAAAAAGAAGAAGCAAAGAATTGAGGGTATAAGTGAGGGCATTGAACATGGTACAAGTCAAGGTATTAATCAAGAGAAAGAAGAAATAGCTAAAAATATGCTTGATAAGAATCTAGACGTTAATTTGATAAGCGAAGTAACAGGGTTATCTGTATCTCAAGTAGAAGATTTAAAATAATTTGACTTATATAAATAAAGATGATATATTATATGTGTTATTTGGCAGTGAAGAATAGTAGTAATTATTAAATGGAAAGCTAGAAAATTAGTGGTTGATGCAAACTAATCAAATTTAAATAATGAAGGTACATATTTAGAGTTAAATCGTTTACTCGCGTTAAGAGATGAGGGCATAATACTATTATGAAATAAGGTGGTACCACGGGTATAGACTCGTCCTTAATTTATAGTAGTTTTTTTATACGGAGGATATATGATAAAGAGAATTATTTTTGATTTGGATAATACTTTAATGTTGTGGAAAGACGAATACATTTTTGCTTTAAAAAATGTTTTAGATGAATTAAAGGTAAAATATGATCAAAAGGAGTTATTAAAATTTGATTCTGCTGTTGTAGATTATGAAAATCATCACTATATTTATAATAAGAAAGACTTTGTAGAGTTTGTAAATAATTATTGTGATTCTAATTTACCAATAGATTTTGTAGATAAGCTTATTATTGAACAAGGAAAATGTTTTGAATATGATGATAGATTAGTGGATACAATAGAATATTTAAGTAAAAAGTATGACTTGATTATATTATCTAATTGGTTTACCAATACACAGAAATTACGATTAAAGGGAGCTTGCCTTTTAAAATATTTTACAATTGTAAGCGGTGGTGATGAGCGTCCTCTAAAACCTAATTTAGAGGCATTTTCAGAGGCTGTTAAGGGCTTTAATATATCAGAATGTCTGATGGTAGGAGATAGTTTAAAAAATGATATAAAACCAGCTTTAGAACTGGGAATGTCTGCTATTTGGGTAACTAAAGAAAAAGATAGTAATTATAAAACGATAGAAAGTATTTATGAATTAAAAAATATATTATAGGAGGAATTTATGGATATTAATAATTATATTGATTATACAAATTTAAAAGCGATTGCTACTAGAGAAGATATTAAAAAATTATGTGATGAGGCGATGCAATATCATTTTGCTAGTGTATGTGTTAATCCTTGTTATGTAGAACTTGCAAGTGAATTATTAGAAGGAACTAATGTAAATGTATGTACTGTTATTGGTTTTCCTTTAGGAGCTAATATGTTAGCGGTAAAAGAATATGAAGCTATTTCAGCGGTAGAATTAGGTGCTGACGAAATAGACATGGTAATTAATGTTGGTGCTTTAAAAGATAAAGATTATGATTATATTAAAGAAGAAATAGAAACAATTAGGGATTCTATTGGTGGTAAAACTTTAAAAGTAATTATTGAAACTTGTTATTTAACAGAAGCAGAAATTAGAAAAATGGTGGAAATATGTAATGATACGTTTGTTAATTTTATTAAAACATCAACTGGATTTGGTACAAGAGGAGCTAGTTTAGAAGATATTGAAATTATCAATAAATATAAAAACAAAGCTTTAGAAATAAAGGCTAGTGGTGGTATTAAAACATATGATGACGCAATTAATTTTATAGAAGCTGGCGTTAGTAGAATTGGTACTAGTAGTTTATTAGTAGAAAAAGAAGAGTGCAATTGTCATGAATGTAATTGTGAACATGAAAAAGATAATTGTCACTGTAAGGAGGAAAAATAATGAAAATCTATGATGAGTTAGTATGGCGCGGTTTAGTTCAAGATATTAGTAGTCCAGAATTAATTGATAAGTTAAATGAAGGTGGTTTAACATTTTATATAGGTACTGATCCAACTGCGGATTCTATGCATATTGGACATTATTCTTCATTCTTAATTTCCAAAAGGTTAAAGAATGCTGGACATACTCCAATACTATTAGTAGGCGGTGCAACAGGGTTAATTGGTGATCCAAAACCAACAGCAGAACGTCCGATGATTTCTAAAGAGGAAGTGGAGCACAATTTTAAAGGATTAAAAGCTCAGGCAGAGAAAATATTTGGTTTTGAAGTAGTAAATAACTTTGATTGGACTAAGGATATTAATGTAATTGATTTTTTACGTGATTATGGTAAATACTTTAATATTAATTATATGTTAGATAAAGATAAGGTAAAGTCACGTTTGGAAAGTGGAATTACTTATGCTGAGTTTTCTTATATGATTTTACAGGCTTTAGACTTTTTATACTTGTTTGAGAACAGAAATTGTGTTCTTCAAGTGGCTGGATCAGATCAATGGGGAAATATTACTTCTGGCATTGAACTTATTAGAAAAAAAACTGGTAAGGAAGCATATGGTATGGTAATGCCTCTTGTAACAGATTCAACGGGTAAAAAATTTGGTAAAACAGAGGGTAATGCATTATGGTTAGATAAAAATAAAACTAGTTCATATGAATTGTATCAATATTTAGTTAATTTAGAAGACTCTATGATTATTGATTATTTAAAGAAATTGACATTTTTGAGTAAGGAAGAAATTGAAGAATTAGAACAAAAAAATAATGAACATCCTGAATTAAGAGAAGCTCATAAAGCTTTAGCACGTGAAATTATAACTGATTTACATGGAATAGAGGAGTTTAAAAAAGCTGTTAAAATAAGTGAGGCTTTATTTAGCGGTAATGTTAAAACTTTGACTAAAGAGGAGATTAATGAGGGATTTAAAGGAGTCCCATCATTTGAAATTAGCGCTGATGTTTCTGTTATTAATATGTTAATAAATAGTAACATATGTACAAGTAAAAGAGATGCTCGTGAACTTATTGGTAATGGCTCTATAACTATTAATGGTGATAAAGTTACCGATGAAAATATGATTATTTCAAGAGATAAAGTTATAAATAATAAATTTGTTATTGTAAGACGTGGTAAGAAGAAATATTATGTTGGAACAATTAAATAATTTTTAAATAAAAAGTCCTTTTTAGATTTTATGTTATCTAAAAAGGATTTTTGTTTTATAAAATTATATTTGGAAGATTAATAATTAAATGGCGTTTTGATTATTATTGTTCATTGATGTTTTCAGGATAGAAGAAATATTCCCAGAAAATTTTGGTACACTATTGAAAGTACCTGTTGTTCCATTTCGAACTAGCATTTCATCTGGTAATCCTAGATTTGGATCATAATAGAATTCTACTATACTCATATTATTATTTGAATGTTTATGTCCCACAACTTTACCATCTATATTATAAGATGTCGTATCCATACCTTTAGCGTCACAAATAATTACGTTAAATGTGTTGCCTTCATCAGTATTTATAGTTAAGGTATCACCTACATTTCCATAGTAATTTCCCATTGCGGCACAGTAATATTTTTCTCCATTAATATTTACACATCTAACATGAGTTTCACTGTCTGTATATGCGTTGTAACTATTACCATCGAGATCTGGAGCGTCACCATATAATATGGCTGCTTGTTTATATATGTAATTACCATCAGCATTTTTTTGGCTACTTACAGCAGTATATTTTGTATAAGATTTAAAGTTAGTTTCAATATCTTCTGGAATTAGCATTGATGATGTAGAATTGTTTATGTTTGTGACGTTTTCTTTTATATTATTATTTTTTTCATTAACTTCATTTGTAGAGCTTGAATCATCAATTTTGGTTTGTGTAGTTGAATTATTGATAGTTGTTTCTAATTTACTATTAACAATATTAGGAATAATTAATTGTTGTCCAGTATAAATAATATTTGCTCCTTGTGTTAATATGTTTTTATTAGCTTCATAAATTAAATTGTATTTATTGCTATCGCCATAATATTTTTGAGCTATTTTTGATAATGTATCACCAGTTTGAACAGTATAGATTTGATTATTAACTTTGTTAATATCTTCTTTTGTTGGATCTTTTTCAGCATCGTTTATATTTAAAGGTGTTTCTGTATAATTGAAGTCTTGGCTTTTAAAATCATTATATTTAATAGGATCAAAGACTTCCTCATTATTAGTTATCTTGCTGATATATAAAATAATGTTTTTACATATGTTGTTCAAATCCGTTATACAATTTAAAATTCTTATTCTAATATTTATAGATAACATATTTAAATTCATTTTTAAATTAAGCCCTAGGTCATGAGGAATGAAGATGTCATTAAGATAAGATAGATTTACATCATTATTATAATTGTTAATATCACTAGATAAATTTTTTGTAGCATTTACAAGTTCGTTTGGTTTAAGTGTAATACAAATATTATTTTCATGTGGGACATTTTTACTGTTGTTGTGTTTAACGGTGTTTATATTCTCAAACAGTGAATTTGAATATGATAAAATCTTATTTTTGATTGCAATTTGCTTTGTTTGGGCATCTTCAACTGTAGAATTTAACTCAAGTAATGGTAGCATTAAACTTTTTTTTCTTATGCTATTATGTTTGGTTGATATTTCAACTTGAGGATTTGCTAATTTAATTTTAGCATCATATATTATTTTTCTATAATTATTATACTCCTCAATCATTTTAAGCAATTCATTGGCGTTTTTAATAGTTTCTATTATAAAGTCTAGTTCCTGTATAATACTTTTAATTTTTTCTTTAGTTGTGATACTAGCAATTGAACTGTACCATAAGCTATTACAATTAGATAAATAATCATTAACACACTCTCTAATATTTATTAAATAATTAGTTTTCATTTTTCACTCCCAATTTATACTAACTTTTTCTAATGCTATATAGTTATTTATTTGTTCTTGAATGTTCTTTGTTAAATTCTCTAATTCTTGATGTATTGATAAAAAGCTTTTATTATAGTTATTCATTTTTATTTTAAAGTTTTCTGAGTTATTTTTGTAACTATCTTGCCAGTTATTATTAAATTCAGTTATTGAACTGAAAGTCGCGTTGATGCTGTCTGAAAGTTTTTGCAAATCCATTTTATCAATTTCATCTTTTATTGTTTGTGTATTTATAAAAAAATCATTGTCCATACTGTTTGCTCCTTGTGACTTAAATTTAGAAATTATTCTGTTATAAAAATATAATTATTTATAAGCAATAATTTAATGTAATGATTCTTGATTTGCAATAATGTATTGTTCTTTTGCTTTTTCTAAGCATGAAATATAATTTGATATCATTTCACAACATTTATTAAAATCTACTACTGTATTTTGATCAAATATGCTTTGTAATTTACTAGCTTCTCTTGATTGATAAGGCATATTTTCATATTCTGTTTTTATTGATTCAAATATATTTTTAATAGTTTCACGATTTTCTTTTAGACTGTTGATGGCTGCATCAAACCCTTCATATTGTCCTTGAATATTTGTGTTCATTTAAATTCCTCCTTAAATATTATTAATACTATTTCTGATATTGTTACTTGCATTTTCAAAATTATCAGCAATTTGTTTTGATTTGTTTTGCCAATATTCAATAGCTTTACCGATTTCTTCTAATTTAGGTCTATAGTTAACAATTGCCGAATAGTATTCATCAGCTTCTTTTGATTGCCAAGCATTAGCTTTTGCAATATTTATGGTACTATATATACTTTCTATAGCAGCCTTAAAATTATTATTTTGTTTTTTGAGTGCTTCTTCAGTATTATGCACTCCTTGTGTATTAATATTAAAATCCATATAAATTCTCCTTTACTTTTTCAATTATGTATTTGATTTTATGACAGAACCATCTTGTTTAATGGAACTACCCAAAAATTCATTATATCCATAGTCCGTGTTATGATTTAAATCCCAAGGATCTTGTGCTCTAACAATATCTGTTAAATAAGGCAGGGGATCAATATATTGATCTGTAGTGATATCTTTAATCATTAAATCTAAATGAGGCCCTGTACTATAACCAGTATTTCCCATTATGCCAATTTGTGTTCCAGAGTTAATATTATCACCAACTTTGACTGTAGTTTCTGCCAAATGGGAGTAATATACGCTAATTTTTTTTCCTGTGGTTGGATCAGTGGTTTCAATTTCTACTTGGTTGCCATAACCATTGTTGAGGCCCACAAATTTTACTATTCCATCAGAGATTGTTTTAATTTCAACGTTATTTTGAGAATAATTATCATCTGGACGTAAATCTATTGCGTAATGTAAGTCTCTTTTTCCATTAAGATTTCTAACTCCATAATCAGATGTTATTTTTAAATCAATATTTGTATTAAATGGAGAATCAAATATTCCACCTAAATTTCCGCCGTATACATTAAGTGTTTTAAAAAAAGATGTTAATGTTTGAGCTTGAAGATCCATCATTGCTTGTTCATCAAGATTATTAGCATTATTTAATTCTATTGCTATTGTATCTAAAGCATTTTTAAGCAGTTCTATTTGTGATATTAAACCGTTAGTTTTTAATTGTAATTCTAAGTATTGATTTTTGAATTGGTCTTTTGTTTTCCCTCTCCAAATCTTATCATCCTTTAAAAAGTTGAGGCAATTGATTGAGTGTATTATATTTTGTTGTAGTTCGTCAATTAATGCTTTAGAATTGGAAGCAAGTTGGATTAGTGAATATGATCCAGCTGTATTATGAGAATTGCTATTCATTATCTTTCACCTCCCTATTATAATGTTAACATGTTTTAGTGTTTTTTTCAAGCGAAACAAAGGAAATGTTTAAAATTTAAGAGAATGATTATGAGTAGGTACAAAAATCATATATATGCATCAAACGCAAATAAAAATTTAAGCAATTTTATTGTAAATATATAAAAATAAAATTAAAATTAATGTTTTATTTGGTTAATCTTAATAAATGTCTTTATTTGTGTCTATAAATATTACCAAAAAAATGATAAACATCATTACTGTGATTTAGTGTTCGTTTAATTA
The DNA here is from genome assembly GCA_947853245.1 of uncultured Bacilli bacterium. GTDB lineage: Bacteria > Bacillota_I > Bacilli_A > RF39 > UBA660 > SIG204. The sequence goes on from CANTWP010000015.1 coordinate 6,939, forward strand.
TCAATCATGTTTCAAAAAAACTAAGTTTTTTGATAATTTAATGTTTTGTGTTTATATTTAAGTTACAGAAAAAAAGTGAGTTGTGATTACTATTAAATTTAATGCTGTAGTTATATGGGTTCAAATTCTAAATTGATTTTATATTAGTTATTTATAATTATTAGTTAAAGATTAAAAGAACTGTAAATAATTACATATTTGCAGTTTTATTCGTATAAGTTTTTTGTTTAATATTACTTTGCTCGTTTATTTTTTCTGGTCTATTAAGCAACGTGTTGTTTACCCATTCAGCACGCATTAATCCGATTTGATCATAAATTGGCAAAATAATTTCTAAATTTTGGGTTTTAATGCTTTGACTGTCTACTTTTCTTAAACCATTAATATTTGTAGTGGTTAAGTATCCGTATACATCATCATTTTTTATAGCAAGATTGATAACTTTTTTTTGTAATGCATTATATGTTTCTATTGAACCGAACATATTAATATCAAGCAATTTATTTTTTTCAAATCGTTCTTTAATAGATATATTTATATTATCCAATGTCCAATTGATATTTACAAAATAGTATTTTTGCTTTTCTCTATATAAGAACTTGAACAAGTCATCTATAACTGCTACTATGTTTAAAATTTCTGTTTCTTCCATTTTTCTCTTCCTTTCTTTATATAAATATTTTTAAATGGGGATAAAAAAACTCTACATCCAACAACGAACGAAGAGTTTTTTTTATTATCTGTTATAGAATTCAACGATTAATGATTCATTAATATCAGCATTTAATTCGCTACGTTCTGGTAATCTAACATAAGTACCAGCCATTTTGTTTTCATCGTAAGTTACGAATTCAACACGCTTATTTAATGATTCTAATGAAGATTTAATAGTAACCATTTCTTTAGCATTCTCTTTAACAGCAATAACATCACCAGGTACACATCTGTAAGAAGGAATATCTACCTTTTTACCATTAACAGTGATATGACCGTGATTAACTAGTTGACGAGCACCATTTCTAGTAGTCGCAAATCCAATACGATAAACTAAGTTATCCAAACGGCTTTCTAGTAATCTTAGGAAGTTTTCACCGTGTACACCTTTGATTTTACCAGCTTCTACGAAAGTTTTCTTGAATTGTTTTTCATTTACACCATACATAAATCTAACTTTTTGTTTTTCTTGTAATTGAACACCGTAGTTAGATAATTTTTTTGCTCTTTTTTGACCATGAGCACCTGGAGCGTATGGTTTTTTAGTAAGTTCTTTTCCGTTTTCTAAAACAGAAAACCCTAAACGACGAGACTTTCTATAAGTTGCTTCAGTATATCTTGACATACTTTTCTCTCCTTTCCATTCTGTGCAAAACACATCTTGGACTATTTGCAACGATATAGGGTGTCTAGTTTTAATATTTTCGCTTTGCAGCAAAAGTTACACAATAACCCCTATAGGTAAT
>CANTWP010000016.1 GCA_947853245.1 uncultured Bacilli bacterium
CTAAAGAATCTTTAGAAGAACAAATTAAAGAAAATATTAAAGCTCGTAAAGAAATGGATAATGAAAACGAATATGTTGATGCATTATTAGAAGAAGCTGCTAAAGAAGTTGAAGTAGATATTCCAGATTGTATGATTAGTGAAGAACAAGATAGAATGATCAAACAATATGAACAAAATTTAAAAATGCAAGGATTAACTATTGACCAATTCTATAAATTTACTAATTCTGATGAAAATGCTTTAAAAGAACAAATGAAAGTAGAAGCAAATAAGAGAGTAACATTTAGATTAATGTTAGAAGAAATAGTTAAACAAGAAAAGATCAAAATATCAGATGAAAAAGTTAATGAAGAAGCTGATGCGTTAGCAGAAAAATATCAAATGAAGAAAGACGAGTTCTTAAAAGCATTTGGTGGACTTGATATGATTAAGTATGATTTAGAAATGCGTTCTGCTATAGATGTATTAAAAGGTGAGTAGATCATCTTTTTTTTATCTTTTTTATTTTTAAAAGTCGTTGACTTTTGATGATAAATCTTATACAATTGTAAATATAAGATAGGTGTTAGTCATACCTATAATATGCAGTAATCTTATGGTTACATAACAGATTATATTTTTTTTAAAGTTTAGTTTTATTAAAGGAGAATGAAAAAATGAAAAATAATAAAGGTTTTAAAACAATAGCCGTTGTCGCTATAATTATTTCTGTAGTTTGTATAACAGTAGCATTCGCTGCGTTAAATTCATCTTTAACAATTTCTGGTACAGCTACAGTAACTTCTACAAATGCTTGGAAAATATCTTTTACAGATGTTAAGAATTCTAATGTTACTGATGGCGCAGTTGTTAATACAGCACCATCAGCAACAACTCCTACTCCAAATTTAACTTGGGCAGCAACTTTTAGTGCTCCAAAAGCAAGTTATACATTTACAGCAACTGTTACAAACGGAGGAACAATACCAGCTAAGTTAGAATCTGCTGCAAGTTATATTAATGCTTCTGGTGCAGCTAGTACAAGTTTTGATTATACTGTTACAATTGATGGAACTACAATCGATAATTATGGTGGTTATGTTTGGGCTGCTGGTGCAAGTAAAGATATCGTTGTAACTGTAATTTTTGATAAAGATGCACAATTATCTTCAGACGAATTAGATGATTTAAATACAGAAGTAGCAACATTTACATTAAATTTACCATTTACGCAAGCAACTGATTCTGATGTAAGTGCAGCAACATCTGCTAACAAAATTTTTACAGCTTAATTGTACAAAATGGTACATTAATTTAAATATAATCTGTCAAAAGCTCTTATTTGAGCTTTTTCTTTTTCATTATTTTGCAAAATCAGTTGACATTTTTGCAGAAATTATATAAAATTGTATATGTATGATAGGTAACGATATTGCGGTTTCCTAACAATACACAGACGGATTGTATTATAGGCATTATAATAGGTCAAAAATTTTAAAGTAAGAAGGAGAATTTAAAAACATGGAAAAAGACAGAAAATTTAGAGCATTAGCTATTGCAGCTATTTGCGTAGCAATCGTTGGTGTTTCAGTTGCTTATGCAGCTTTAACAGCTTCATTAACAATTAGTGGTACTGCTACAGTATCAACAGCAGACGCTTGGAAAATACAATGGACTGCAGTTGGAGAACCAACTAAATCAGCAGCTGTATCATTTGGAGATGCAGATGCTGGTAAACCTAAAATTGGTTCAGGAAACCAAAATATTACTTGGACTGCAACATTCGGCGCTCCAAAAACAAATTTAACTTTCACAGCTACATTTACTAACTCAGGAACAATCCCTGCTAAGTTAGAGCCAGGAACTTATGTAAATGCTACTGGAGATGCAAGTTCAAATTTTGAGTATGCTGTAAAAATTGGTGCGGATGATATTGCTTCAAAATCTGGAAATATCCTACAACCTGGAAAATCTGTAACAGTAACAGTAACAGTTGATTTTGATAAAACAGGAACTTTAACAGATGAACAATTAGAAGAACTTAATACAAAAACAGCTACATTCACTTTAAACTTACCTTGGACTCAAGCTACAGATACTGAAGTAGAAAGTGGAACTAAGTTCTAGAAATTAATTAATTTTTGATACTTATAATATAATCCTATTTATGATAGTGATGTTGAGCAAAAGGAATTCCTTTTGCTCTCGTTACAATTATGTATGTATTTAATACAAAAATATTAAAAGTGGTGATATAATGAGGAAAAACATAAAGGCTTATATAATGCAGTTATTGATCGCAGTTATGATTTTATTTAATATTTTTGTATTAAATACATATCAAATGAATCCTTGGTATTCAGCGTTAGCTTGGTTAGCATTGGGCATTGTAGCATATTTCTTATTTGGTTTAAGAAATAGAGTGCCAGCCAAATTTGTTGATATCATGCAGTTGGTATTTATTTATTGTATGGGTTATGAACTTATTACATATCTTTCTGGTTTGATTTTAGGATTTGTTCGAAGTCCTTATTCTATGCAGATCACAATGATAATTAAGAATATTGCTCCATTCTTGGTTATGATTGTTGCTCAAGAAGTTCTAAGATTTGCAGTAATATCAAGATATAAGAAAGATAAGTGGGTAATTGTTTCTATAACTTTAGCTATTATATTATTTGAAGTATTTTATGGAATCGGTGCCTATGATTTAAGTTCGGCTTCTGAAATAGTCAAAATGCTGACTATATTGGTAGGTGGAACAATTACTAAAAACTGTCTATGTTCTTATCTTGTTTATAGAGCTGATTATAAACCGTCTATTTTATATAGATGTATATTCGAATTGATTATTTATGTTGTTCCAATATATCCAAATTTAGGAGAATATATTGAAGCAATGGTAGCTATGATTTTCCCTGTTTTACTTATGGTATCGATAATAGCTTTGTTCGAAAAAAAACAGTATCGTAAACCCAAGAAAAACTTATGGGAGATGCTTATTTTATGGGTTCCAGCAATAGTTGTGATGCTGTTTATTGTAGCTTTACAAACAGGGGTATTTAAGTATCGTACAATGGCGATTGGTTCTCAGTCTATGTATCCGAACATTAGTAAAGGAGATGTTGTGGTAATTGAGCAATACAATACTGATGAGGAATACAGAAGTATTGTTGAAGGGGAAGTTTTGGTATTTAAACATGATGGTATCATTATTGTTCACAGAGTAACTAAAGTTTCAGAAAGAGATGGTAGATTGGTATTTAATACCAAAGGTGACAACAATAACACTGCAGATTCTTATGATATAGATCAATCTCAAGTTATTGGTGTTGCAAGATTTAAAATACCATTTATCGGAGCCCCATCTGTATGGTTAAGTGAAACAATAAACGGCTAGAAAGGAATGTATTTATGAGTAATGAAAGTAAGGAAAATAGTTTAATATCAAAATCTGAAGAACAAGAAAAAGTTATAGTAATTAATAACAATGAAAATAATAATAATTCTAAGAATAGCAATAGCTCAAAAAAAAGTGTTCTTAAGAAAACCATTTATGTTGATACACCACTTAGAATATTTGTCATAGCAGGATTTATTGTTATTTTTGCTTTTCTTTCTCTAATCTTTTTAAAGAAAGGATTAGAAACAAAAACTTATAGTAGTATTTACTATATTGAAAGAAGTAATTTGGATTATCGTGTTTATTTAAAAGAAAATCCATATTTTACTGAACCTTATTTGGAAAAAGGGAGACAATATATTGCAAGTTTAATTGATTATATTGATGTTGATTTCAATTATGATTTTAATGCATCTGATTTTATGAATTTGCAATATAGATATTTAATTAAAGCAGATGTAACAGTATATGAAAAAGGGGACACATCAAAGATTCTTTATAAAACGTCAGATACTTTAGTACCAGAAAAATCTTTACAATATACTGGCGCAAATGTATATACAATTAGAGAAAACTTAAAAGTAAATTATGCAAAATATAATGATATTGTTTCATCATTTAAGAAAGATTATTCTTTGGCACTAGAGAGTCAATTAAAGGTCACATTATATGTGTTTATGAATGGTCAATATGATGATATTAAACAACCTATTTCTTCATCTCAGACCTTAGCATTATCTATTCCTTTAACAGAACAAACAATAAATATTGGAGTAAATTTAAAAGATTTAAATGAAGCTTCTGTTGTAGAAGAATTCTCTAACGTTGAAACTATAAATATTGTATTCTTTGTATTATTTGGAATTTCTCTTGTACTTGCTTTGGTAGCAACTGTTAAATTAGTAAGATTCTTAAATAAAATTAAAACTAAGGGTACAGAATATGATCGTATTTTAGCAACTATCTTAAAAGATTATGAAGGTATAGTAGCACGTGTTAAGAAAGTTCCAGATTTTAATGGACGCACTGTTATTGAACTAGAAAGTTTTGATGAAATTCTTGATATAAGTGAGAAATTGGATAAACCAATATTATTTATTGAAATGCATAAACATCAAAAAAGTTGGTTCTTAGTTGTTAATCATAATGAAATATATAAATATGCTTTAAAACTAGTTGATGTAGATAAAGCTAGTAACGAAAAGAAATAATATATATTAATACATATAAACTGCAGTAATGCAGTTTTTTGTTTCATATTTTACTTCTTAAAACATTGATAAAATAGTTAATTTTGTAATAACATATAATATGGATGATAAATTAGATAGATTAGAAGATATACGAATAGAAAACTTTGTCTGGGTTATATATATAGGTATTATAATATTAAGTTGGTATGCTAATAGTAAAGAAAAAAAGTTTATTTTATATAATGATGAAAAAAGTAGAAAAGAATATCAAAATTGTATGATATTAATTTTTTTAATTTTAATTATTGTCTACTATTATTTTGTAAATGATAGTTATGAAGATATAACTAAATTAAATAATTATGATTCAGATAAAAAGAAAATACTTACATATGCTTCATTTATAGGTTCTTTATTAATCTTAATTAGTGGTCTTATATTCTTATCGATTGCTATAGCTGATGATAATATCGATACTGAAATTGCTTTTAATTAATTTGTAATTTATGCATTTTTATATAGTTTTGTCTAGCTTTTCGCTATACTTTATGGACATTTTGGTGTATAATGTTTTCGAGGTAACATATGGAAGACTTGTATAAATATGAAAAAGAATTATATAATAAAAATGTTAAATATATAGGTGGAGTAGATGAAGTAGGACGGGGTCCACTTATAGGTCCTGTAGTAGCGGCTTGTGTAGTATTACCTAAAGATTTTATTTTAGAAGGTTTAGATGATTCTAAAAAGCTTAGTGAAAAGAAAAGAGAATTATTTTACGAATATATTGAAGAACATGCTGTTGCGTGGGCAGTAGGTATAGTTGGTCCTGAAAAAGTAGATGAAGTAAATATTTATGCTGCTACTAAGATTGCTATGAAAGAAGCTATCAATTCTGTTAGTAAACAGGTGAAATTAGAACATGTATTAATAGATGCTATGCCATTAGAGATAGATATTCCTACTACTTCTATAATTAAAGGAGATGCTAAAAGTATTTCAATTGCGGCAGCTAGTGTTATGGCTAAAGTAACTAGGGATAGAATGATGTATGAACTTGATATAAATTATCCACAATATGGTTTTGGCGCACATAAAGGCTATCCTACTAAAAAACATTTAGAAGCGATACAAAAATATGGATTGATAGATGGATATAGAAAGTCTTATGGGCCTGTAAAAGAAATATTGGAAGGTGAAAAGAATGCAACAAAATAGTTTTCAAAAAAATGGCTTTGTGAATATCAATAATGCTAATATGACGCCTTTAAATAATGGAAATTTTGGACGTAGAAGTATCCAGGATATTAGAGATGATATGTTAGCGGCTAAAACTAAAAAGATGTCTGATAATAATCAACAAGAATCTAATTTTAATAATCATAATAATAGTTTTAATAATCAGGACACTCATAAACAAAGAGTAGAAAACTTGCGTAATTTTGATAGATGGAAGTGATTAAATGTTTGATTTTTTAAAAAAGAGAACTGACAATAAGCCAGCAGAAAATCAAAATGATTTTTTAAATATTGAAAATTCTGCATTTAATATGCAATCTGAAAGTCAATTTTTTTCTGATAATCCTAATTATCAGAGTTTAGTTTATCAAGAACCGGTGTATGATGTTCCTAAATATAAGGCTGGTAATTTAAACAATTTAGGAGTAGTAGTAGATAGTGATGCAATTGGCTTTGATAAAAATACTATTAATCCCAATATTAAAACAATAGAAATGCCAAATAATGAGGATGAACCTCAGGGAACAGACATAATTAGTGAACCAATTATAACAGAGGAAACGGAGCCAGTAGAATTTATAGATATAATGGATCCTATTAATGACTCTGTTATACCACCTCTTGTTGAAGATAATAGTACTATTTCTTTAAATACCCCATTACAAGATAATTCCAAAATTCCAGAAATTCCTAAGGAATCAGAGGAAGTTGATAAAATCTCTTTATTTGGTTCTAATGATGGTTTCACTAACGTTAACAAATATTCTTCTTTAAATCAATTCGAAGAAGAAAAAAAAGAACTTATTAAAGAAGTAGAGTATACTAAAGATGGATATAAAATTTGCCCTAATTGTGGTGCAATACTTAATCCTAATGCTCCAGTTTGTTTTATGTGTAGTAAAAGTTTTGTTTTAAAAAAGTAATATTTCACTAAAACTTCAATGGTTTATCACATTCATATATTACAATGAATATGTTGGAGGTGATAGATGAATAAATTAAAGGTTATAAGAAACAATAAAAACGTACACTCCTTACTATACTAAAAAACTTACCTTAAAATAAATATATATATAAAATGTAAAAAAGAAACGGTTCACCGTTTCTTTTTGGTTTTAATTGCTAAAAAGAAATTTATAGGATATAATTGTTCTGGGTGATTTTATGAAAAAACCAGAGTTACTTGCACCCGCCGGTAGTTTTGATAGTCTATATGCGGCAATTGAAGCAGGTTGTGATGCAGTTTATTTAAGTGGATATATGTTTGGTGCTCGTCAGTTTGCTACGAACTTTTCAGAAGAAGAGATAATTAAAGCTATTAAACTATGTCATTTATATGGTGTTAAAGTTTATATAACAGTTAATACTTTAATATATGAAGAAGAAGTAGAAACTTTTTTAACTTATATAGATTTTTTACATAGAAATAATGTTGATGCAGTATTAATTCAAGATATTGGTATGTTGGATCTGGTTAGACAGACTTATCCTAATCTAGAAGTTCATGCTTCAACACAAATGCATATTCATAATTCAGATGGTGTTAAATTTTGTGAAAAGATGGGAATCAAACGTGTTGTTTTAGCACGTGAAT
>CANTWP010000017.1 GCA_947853245.1 uncultured Bacilli bacterium
ATAAATTATTAGTATTTCTTATATATTTTGAATTCATTACTATGTAGTCATAATATTAGAAATAGAAGCAATACTTCTTTTATTGTGGATATCTTTACTATAAATTATTTTCCCACTATCTATATCCATAAGTATTGCACTAGTTGCACTAGTTTCATATGCCTTAGTAGAAATTGGCATACATAATATTACAAATAATATAAAATACTTTAATACCCTCATAATATCACCTAAAAAATTATATGAAAAAAAGGACAAATTAGTCCTTTTATATAAATATATCATTAATATTGGTAGCAATATTCTCTTTGAAATATTTATTCATTTTAAGAGAATTATTTCTATTTTTTACACTTATTACAATATTAATAGAACCTTCTATATATTTTCATTTGCTATTATCTTTTATAAGATTTTTAAAATTTAATATTTAACCTAGTTGGATTCATAATCTATTATATTCAATTTATTATATAAGTAAATTCTCGTAAAATAGATGGATCCAAATCAGCTTTATTTTCATCATAGTTATGTTAAATAAATTTCACTATTTGTTAGTTTTTTCAAATCAGCATCAACAAAATATTCTGATAAATATGTATTATTTTTCTTCATATTCTTTAACTCTCGTATTTAAGCCATCAACTATTTTATATTGTCTATATTTGTTTTTATTTAATGGTCTTTCTATAAACCATTAGTAAAAATATCATTATTACCAAAAATTTAACATTCTGCAGTAAATAAGAAATATTAAAGGATTTAGCATAAATAAGTTCTTCTTTTCCTAATAACTGCTTATAATATGCTGAATTATATATAAAGCTTGGATCATATAGAGTTCTTATAAAAACAAATACCAATAATAATTCAATAAATATAAATATCATATTATAGATAATATAATAATTTTTATTTTTAATATCAAATACAGATAAAATTATTAACATAAATAAAACTAAAATAATAATAGCAGAAGTTAAAAATGATAATGTATTAAACTTAAATTCTATAAAAAACATTATATATAAAAATATTATTATTCCAATAAGAGCATATTTTAAATAAAATAATATTTTATTCATTCATACCACCTACCTCTATCACAGTATTTGTCACATAAGTATAAAACTCTAACATATATCGATAATTACACACATATGAACTTCTAAGTGTTGCGTTAAATCAAAATCATTAACAAAGGAAAAGGAATAAAATACGTCATAAGGATGTTCTGATGAAACTAAACTTATATCTGGTTTAATATAATATTTTTATAAGCTATATGAATAAGTTTTGATTATATTTTGATATTCATTTTCAATCATTAAACCTCTTAATTGATTAGCATAACCTAAAAGATTAATTTTATCTTCTAAATTTTATCATATTTATATAAATTAAATAATAATTCCATTCCTGCAATTTCACCATATGTATCATGATTAAAAACATATAAGTCATTTAATTTTAGTTTTCTTTTTTCTTCTGCATATTTAAAAATGTTCAAGCTAGAAATATGATTATCTATTTTATTAACAATATCAAGCATTTGTGCATAATCATCACTTGAATAAATACCTTGCTTACTTTTTATAATTAAAATATTATTTTTAATGTTAAAAGCCATATCTTTAAAATATTCAATATCACCACTACTGCTACTATAATCATAAGTAATTTCTTTATTAATATTATAAATGTTTATAATATTTAAAAATATCAATAGTATACCAATAAATAAAATTAAACCTAACAATACTTTTGAAAATAATAGTTTCCAATGATTTACTTGATCTTTTGAATAATCAACTGTATTTTTTATATATTGATTTGTACTAGAAACAGATACTTGTTCTTCACTAATATCTTCACCATTTAATAACTCTAATATAGACACTTCTAATATTTTTGAAAGAGATTCTAAGATTGATACATCAGGACAGCCTAATCCTCTTTTGATACAGCTTTGTCGGTTATACCAATTTGTCGCGCTAAATCTTTTTGCGTTAAATTTTTGTTTTTTCTTTTGTTTGCTATAAATAAACCTATTTTATTATAATCCATTTTTAATTCTCCTTACTATAATTAAAATATTAATGGTTAATTAATTTTTTGTAAACCGACTTAAAGTAGAATAAAAAAAACATTGTATTTATATAAAACAATGTAGTTTTTAAAATTTAAAAGGATTAAATAATTAGCACTTTAGTATTGATATATTCCTAATATTTTGTCTTCAGTAGCTTCATCTAAGTTATTTAAATGCCATTTTTCATCAGTTTTGGTTAATTTCAATTCTAATGTATAAGATACTTTATCTTTAGCTTTTTTTAATTCTTTAATAACATAATTAGAGTATTTTATTGAATCATAGTTACCGCTAGCATCTTGAAATTCAGAAATATGTTCATTTTTATAAGTTTCAGTTTCTGTTAAAACTTTTCTATAATCTGTTACAGTAATTTCTGCTGTAACAGTTGCTTCATCACCATCGATAAATTCATCTTTAATTTTATATGTTAAATTTTTATATTGATCTTTAATAACTTCTCGGTACTCTTCTCTAGCCGTATTATCAAAGACTATTTCTTCTGATATAACTCTATCTAAATCATTTAAGACATCTGAATGCAATGTTTGATATTTATTAAAAAATGATTCTACCTGTTTAGTTGGTGTATTATCTATACTATTACAACCACTTAATAAAAATAAACATATAAACATAAATATAATTTTCTTCATTTTTCCACCTCAATAATATTGTTTTCCTTTTTTATAATTTTATACATAATTTAAAAATATTAAAAAAATGACTTTTTAAAGTCATTTCATATTTATTTGGTACCGGTAGTCGGACTCGAACCGACACGGGTATACCCCACTTGATTTTGAGTCAAGCATGACTACCAATTCCATCATACCGGCATATTAAAGAAGAAATTAATCTTCTTTATATTTAGAATCAAATAAATTAGTTTCATCTATATCTGCTTTTTCTACTAAATTTAACTTTGGTAAATCTTGTTTAGAAGTTAAACCAAAATAATCTAAAAAACGATCTGTAGTTCCATAAAGAATTGGTCGACCTGGTAAATCAGATTTTCCTACTTCTTTAATCAACTCTTTTAAAACTAATTTTCTAACACCATAACTACTATTAACTCCACGAATGGCATCAATTGAAGTTCGCGTGATAGGTTCATTATACGCTATTATCGCTAAAATTTCAAGAGCAGATTGACTTAAATAATCATTTTCTTCTGATTCCACTAATCTTTGAATATACTTTTTATTCTCTCTTTTTGTTACAAATTTATAATTAGTCCCAAACTGCTCTAATATAATTCCGTGATTACTATTTTCGAATTCTTTTGCAAGATCTTCCAATAACTTTTTAGCAGGTACTTCCTCTATTTCTAATATATCCATAATTGTTTTAAAAGATACACCTTCATCACCGGCAACAAAAAGCAAGCTTTCTAATACACTAATTAAATTCATTGTTATTCACTTCCTACTACTGATAAATATATTTTTTGAAAATTATTTTCCTGTTTAATACACAATTCTTGCTTTTTTGCCAGATCTAAAATAGATAAAAAGGTTATGACAATATAATCTTTATTATAAATTTCAAATAGATCTTCAAATTGAATTTTTTTCTTTTCTTTTAATATATTCTTTATCTCTTTATTTCTTAAGTCTAAAGAATACTCTTTAGTAGCGATCTTGGTATTTAATGGTTTCTCTAGTTTTTTTCTATCCAAAAATTTTTGAAATGCCAGTAACAAGTCTTCAATATTACCACCATCAATATTAACAACTGCATTTTCTTTAAAATCTTTTAAATCAGACGGAGATTTAGAATATAAATTCTGTCTTTCTTCTTCAAGTTCTTTAAAAGAAGTAGTAACTTCTTTATACTGTTTATATTCTAATAAACGTTCAATTAATCTTTCTCTTGGATCTTCCTCTTCTAAATCATTTTGTTCTAATTTAGGATGCGGTAATAACATGTTTGATTTTATCTCTAATAATTCCGCTGCCATAATTAAATACTCACTTGCTATATTAAGATTTAATTCCTCCATTTGATGAATAAACTCAATATATTGATTAGTTATATCTACAACACTAATATCATATATATCAATATTAGATTGTTTTATTAAATGCAATAATAAATCTAGTGGTCCTTCAAAATCATTAATTATTACCTTACATTCCATATAATCACACCTTAAGTATATTTATTATATCATTTATATCAATTAATTTAAAAGATATTTTACCTTTTTTTATTTTTTTCAATTAAAATGTTGACAAGAATTATGTTTATATGATATATTTATTAGGCAATGGGGGATTAGCTCAGCTGGCTAGAGCACCTGCCCTGCACGCAGGGGGTCAAGGGTTCGAATCCCTTATCCTCCACCATTATAGAATTTATTCGAACTTTGTAAAAAGTTCGTTTTTTTATGTTATGAATCT
>CANTWP010000018.1 GCA_947853245.1 uncultured Bacilli bacterium
AACCATTTATCTTTAAAAAAATACATAACAGCTGGTTCTTTAGTTCTCCATACATTACCCTCGGATTCTGTAACTTTAGTTTTATTGTTACCAAAAACAATATAATCTTTTTTCACATCCAAAACTACTGCTTCATCCCAAGCTCTATGAATTTTGCCATTATGTTTATAGCATTGAATTTGTAATTTGTCTCCTATATTAATTTTATTCATACGACCACCTGAAACAATTATAAACCATTTAATCAAAAAAAACAAATATAGAAAAGTGAATAAATCTGCATCTGATAAATTTACTCACTTTTCATATTTGTTCAATTATTCATTTTTAATAATTTAATAGCGTATTGTAATTGATTATCATTTTCTATAATAGGTTCATCATAATAGGCTTTATCCATATCGATATCGTAATTTACATCTATTCCAACTTTATCTATAGATAACCCTAGTGGTGTTAGCCACTTCTGTGTAGTAAACTTATATTTAGATCCATTATCTAAAGTATGTAATTTTTGAGCAGAACCTTTACCATAAGTTTTCTTGCCAACAGATATAGCGCCTAGTTCTTCTTTTAAAGCGGCTGTCATTATTTCTGACGCCGAAGCTGTCGCACTATTAGTTAATATAACAATCGGATAGGTAACAGTTGTTTTACCTTTCGAATAATACTTAGTAATGCCTGATTTATCCTGAATTTGATATATCACATGTGAATTATCTAAAAATAATCCTAATATTTTCTCTACAGATGTTAAATACCCTCCAGTATTTTCTCTTAAATCAATAATTAAAGATTGCATACCAGCATTATTTAACGAATCTAAAGCAGCTTGTAGTTGTTCATATGTATTATCAGCAAAAATAGAAATATAAACATAACCAATATTTTTTTCTACCATTTTAGACTCAACAGACTTAATAACTACTGTATCTAACCTTATATTAAACTCTTCTTCTGTTTCATTTCGTAATACTGTTAACATAAAACTACCAGATAATTCTTTTATCTTATTAGCAAATTCAGAACCACTTATACCTTGAATAGATTCATCATTTAAACTTAATATAATATCACCAGATTGCAATCCTGCTTTCTCAGCAGGTGAAGCTGAAAAAACTCCAGTAATCATCAATTGGCCAGTAGTCAAAGTACCAACCTCAATTCCCATACCACGATAACTTCCTGATAATTGAATATTCAAATTATTAGATTCATTTTCATCCAAATAAGCAGCATAAGGATCATCGATTTCTTCTAAGATAGTTTCTAATGCTTTTTTTAATAATTCATCTTCATCGATTTCTCCATAGTAATTGTTAGCTATATAATTATAATTATTAACAAAATCTTGCAAAGCCGGAGTAAAAGTCCCGGTTTTATCTAATCCGTAATTCTTTTTTATTATAAAGCCACCTAAAGTTATACCAACAACAGCTGTCAAACCCATAAGTATAATAACTTCCCAAAATTTGAAATCTTCTGAAACTATTTTTTTAATACTATTCATTATTTTTTTCTTCATAATACACCTTCCAATAAAAAAGCAGCGTTAGTACTTAATTCTTACGCCGCAATCTGCTTCAATAAGGTAAAAATATCTTCATGAGTGGAATATACCTTACTAATTTTGTTGTTTTTAACCCTAATTAGCGTAGTATCAGCAAATTTTGAGTCAAAGAAATTATTTTTATCTATAATTGTTGTTTCTCCAACATAAGAAGAATTCAAAGCATTACCAAAGTCAACTGTATAATATTTTGCTTCTTCATTATTAGTTACATATGTATTCAAATATGCTAAATATAAATTATTATAATTATTATCAGAATTCTTGATTAAAACATAATAATCTTTTTCTTTACGATTAAGAATTTGTCCAACCATAATCTCATCATATTGAATAGTCTCCTGTAACACACCTGTTTCACCTTTATTTTCCTTTTTATCTACAAGTAAAGTTATACCATAGAATGCAAGAAATATTAAAGAGACAATCACAACTAAAATAATAAGTGACTTCAATTCATTTCCATTCATTACTGTATTTTTTGAATTGTTGTTTTTTTCCTTTTTTGCCTTTTTCATCATTATCACCAAATACATTATATCATAAGAGGCAAAAAATTAAAGCTTTTTTCTATTTTTTAAGTATAAATTAATAAATAATTACAAAATAAAAGTAGTTAACTACTTTTATTTTGAAACAGGCATAACGCTAATTGAATTTGCTACACTTAATAATTCTTCTTGAGTTAGGTCTTCAGAAATAACATAATATTCAATTCCGCCACTAATCCAAGATACATACGAGTCAGAAAGTACTCCAACCGTATCCATAATCATTTGTGGTTCTCCATCTACATTCATACTCAATGAATTGTTTCCGGAAATAGTTTCTTGAATTACTGTAAATGGTTTTTCACCATTAAATGTAAGTATAGCTCTTTCTCCACCATCAATAGATACCACATCTTGACTAGTTAAATATGTATCTGTTGGTACATACATAGGAAAGACTACTCCATCTATACTACTAACAGGAGTATCTATTTCAGTATTATTTAATACATTCTTGTCAATACTAAAATTATCATCATTAATATTAGCATTAAAATCTATACTTGAAAAATTCATTATTATTTTGGGCTGATTTTCAGAATTTATTACTTCTATTTTAGTAATATTACCATCTTTGTCTAAGTATATATTTTGTCTAATCAAATCTTGTTTATTAGAATAGTTAACACTAGTAGTAATAATATAACCATTATCTGTCTTCTTTACATCTTTTTCACTATCATTTTCTATATCTTTAACAACAGTTTGTAATATATAAGTTTGTGAATTATTATATGGCCAATCACTTTGAAATTTAAAACTCTTATTTAACGAAGGAGTCAAAACATAAACACCATCAGCATTTCTTAATATAATTTGTTCATGATTATTAGTCTTATTAACTAGACTAACTCTAAAATTTTCTTCAGCTTTATAATCAACATTTATATCATATGTATAATTTTCTTCATTATTTATAAGTTCAAAAGTTCCAGTTATATGATAAGAGCTAGCATTATTAATTTTTTTTGATAAATTTTTTATAACATCTTCCTCACCTGATGCTCCACATCCTGATAGTATTAAAGAAGATATTAATACCATCATTATAAAAAATAATTTTTTCATTTTCCACCTCTCAAATAATTTCACTTAATTATATTTGAAATTTTATAACTATATTCTAAAAAAAACGAATAATTTAACAAATTCAGGATAAATTAAATAATAGTTAAGAGAAAGGATGGAAATATGGAAACTTTACAAAAAATTTGTTTAGTTATCACAATTATTGGAGCAATAGTTTGGGGAGTAATTGGTTTCTTTAGCTACAATATTGTAGAAGCTTTATTTGGAAATACAATTATACCTAGAATTATATATTCAATTGTTGGTATAACTGGACTTATAAATATAGGAATTCTATTTAATCACATAGAAGACTAAAAAATCATCAATAATTGATGATTTTTTCAGTTTATTTCTTTTGAATAATAATTTTAACTGTTTTTGTTTTAGATAAATATTGAACCTTTGAATCATTTCCAATTACGTTAACTGGTACTTCGTGAGTACCTTCACCATAACCACTTAAATCTAAATAAGCAGTAATATCTTCGGCTGCTAAAGATTCAATTACTGAACTAACACCTTTAACATTAACTGTTACATGACTATTTTCTTGATCCACAGCATTAACCTTATAGTTTTGACCAAGATTTCGATATTCTATACTTACATTTTCGATATCTCTATCTGATGAAGAGTCTAATTTAACACTAACATTTAAACTTGAAATACTCATATATTTTATACCTACAATACTTGGCATTTGTACCTTATAATCCCTGTTTTCTTTAATACCAGTTACATCTATTTCTACTGGAATATAGTTTAAAGTATCTAATACTTCGGCTGAACCATACACTATAACTTTTTTCTCACTTGTTTCTAACGCACTAATTGCTTTACCAAATGCTACTTCACCAACTGGAACAATTTGAATTGGTAATTCCTTACTTGGAGAAGTAATCTCCATAGAAACATTAACTGTTGAAGGAACAATTTCAACATCAACTACGTTACCACTTTCATCATATGCTTTTAATGGCACATCTTTTAATACTGTTGTTCCTACTTCTTGTTTTGCTACATTATTTATATCAACTAATGCTTTAACTGTTGCAACTTTTTTAAGTTTATATTCCGCACCTTTAACTACAACATTATCATTTTCTACATTTACAGAATTAATAAATAATTTAGGATCCAAAGCATCTTGATTTAAAACATCTATTGTCAAAGTTTTTGCTTGAGAAATCTTCGGATAAATTACTACTGTCGCATAAGAAGGATTAACCTTATATTCTATTGCGGAACCAGCTTGATTATATTTAATATCTACTTTATGTTGTCCTTCTTTTAAGCCAGTCAAATCTACAACTACTTCATGTGTAGTAGATTGTTTAGCAATATATAAATTAGCTTTACTTCCAATTAAAGTAATATCTACTGTCTCTGGTAAACCTTCAACAACATAGGCTTCTTGATTATATACAGCCGTTACACTTTGTCCTGTTAATATTTCAGCAGAACTATCAGAATATGTAATTATTTTTTGATCGATCAAAATAAATACTGTTACTGCTAAAAATAAAGATACAAAAAGTAAAGTGTTGGTTTTGCTTAACCATTTTTCAAACTTTTTACCAGAAGCATCATATTTTCCAGTAAAAAACGTAATAACTTTAGTAATAGGAAGAATTATTCTTTTATCTATAAAACCCCAAATCTTCCCAAAAAAATTAGCCAAGGATTTAATTAGATTTTTCATCGATTTCATCCTCACTTTCATCATCAAAAACCTTTTTTGGTCTTAATTCTTCTAATAATTTCATTTTTAATTCATCCAAAGTTAAATTATATAAAAGTTCGCCTCCTATAGCCATAGAAATTCTACCAGTTTCTTCAGAAACTACAAGTGAAATAGAGTCCATCTCTTCAGATATGCCTAAAGCCGCTCTATGACGAGTACCTAATCTCTTACTTATTTTCATGCTATCACTGGTAGGAAAAACTGCTCCAGCACAAGTTATTTTATCACCTTGAATAATAAC
>CANTWP010000019.1 GCA_947853245.1 uncultured Bacilli bacterium
AAAATGAAAGATTGGAAAGCTTGCATAAGAACTTGGGAGAATAGACAAATTAAAAAAATACAAAAACAAGATGATGAATTTACGCAAGTGTTGAAAGGAGTATTTGATGGAACAATCCAACTTGAGCAAAATAATAGCTCAACTGAAGATAGCGTATCCTTACTACTTTAGAGATTTAAAGGCTGATGAGGCATTAGCACTTATTGAAATATACCGAGAAAATATAAATTATCCATATGAGATAGCAAATAAGTCGATAAAAAATATTATTAGAAGAAATAAGTATATGCCCAGTGTAGCAGAAATAGTAGAGGAATGCGAAGAAGTTCAAAAACAAAATAAATATGAAGTTATTGAGATTATGAAACAGAATAATTATTTTGCAAATTCAAACGAGATAGAAAAAGTAAAAAAATTTATAGATGAAAATATCATTCCAGATTGGTTAAAAAAAGATATGGAATTATTTGGCAAAGGGGTTTTGTTACAGATTAGTTAGAAAGGAATACACTAAATGTTTGAGTGTGAAGATTGTGGAAAAAGATTTGAAGAACCTAAAAAGAAACAAATAACATTCGAGGAACTTTATGGTGTATCAAATCTATTTGAAAGCAGACATAGGACAAGCATAAATGTATGCCCTAGTTGTGAAAGTGAAGATATAAAAGAAATTGAAGAAGATTTAGAAGAGGAGATTTAAAAATGGAAGAATTAACACACTTTAATAAGTTGTTCTCTGTTAACTGCAACGATAAAACAGAAAAAAAGAGTAATGGTTCAACAGAATTAACTTATTTAAGCTGGACTTATGCATGGTCGGAAGTAAAGAAATTATTTCCATCTGCAAACTATGAAATTTTAAAATTCGGTGAAAATAAATTACCTTATGTTTACGATGAAAAAACAGGATATATGGTTTTTACTAGAGTTGAAATAGAAGGTGTAGAACACGAAATGTGGTTGCCTGTAATGGATTCAGCGAATAAAGCTATGAAAGATAAGCCTTACACTTATAAAGTCGCTAAATGGGAATGGCAAAACAGACAAAGAGTAAAGACAGGAGAAATTGAGAAAACTGTAGAACCTGCAACAATGTTTGATATTAACAAAACAATAATGAGATGTTTAACAAAGAATTTAGCTATGTTTGGTTTAGGACTTTATATCTATGCTGGAGAAGATTTACCAGAGAATGTTGAAAATGATGATAAAGAACCTGTTAAAGAAAAACAAAAAGAAGGGATCATGATACAAGAAACGCAAAAAGAAATAATCAAAAAAGAATTTACAGAAACAGAAATTAAATTTTGCTTAGCAAAAGTATCAAAGAAAAAATTAAGTGAATTAACACTTGTTGAAGCAAGTAGTCTTATAAAAAACAAAGAACAAATTAAAGCAGAAGTAAAAAAGAAAGAAGAGGAAAAATAATATGAACGAAATTGTAAAAGTACAAAATGGAGAAATAACAGTAGCAGAAGAATTGGTGAAAAAAATAGTTGAGTTTAATAAAGCAAAACAAGAAATGGAATATCAAGAAAAACTTTTAAAAGATGGACTTATGAATGCGATGAATGAAGTAGGAATTAAAAAATTTATAATCAAAGGTTTATCAGCAACGATTAAAGATGGAACTGTAAGAACAACAATCGATTCAAAAAGATTAAAAGAAGAATGTCCAGATATTTACGAAGCTTATTCTAAAACTTCAGAAGTAAAACCAAGTATTACTTTAACAGTATCTGATTAAAATGATTGAGTTTTTAGAAGAACCACATTTGTATCTTAAGGATGGGATATTAGTAAAGTCAGTAACACAAATACTCCAACTAATATTCCCTGATAAGTACAAAGGAATAGATAAAAGAACATTAGACAAAAAAGCACAATTTGGAACTAATGGACATTCAATAATTGAATATTTAGATGTGAGCGATTTAGAAAAGGCAAGAAACCAAGTATTAGATATTGAAAATAAGGACTTACAGATTTGTATTAGAGAATATTTAAGATTGGTAGAAAAGTATAAAATTAAGCCATTAGAACATGAAAAAATAGTTAGTTATGAATACTTATATTGCGGAACATTAGATCTAATTGCCCAAGTGGACGGAATTGTAAGTTTATGTGATATAAAATTTACTGCTGAACTGGACAAAGAATATTTAAGTTGGCAATTAGGGATGTATGCTTTAGCTCTAGGAAAAGAATTTGAAAAGTATTATTGCGTATGGTTACCTAAAAAGAATTTAGGGCAACTTGTAGAGATAATACCAAAAACAAAGAAAGAAATTTTGAATAAATTGAGGGAATTAAAGTTATGTTAGAAAGAATAAATGAGGTTTTAAGTTTAACTAATTGGAAAAAGAAAAAAGAGATATTAGAAGAATTAAGAAAAGATTTTGACATTTCGGAACGTACATTTAGAAAGTTAGTAGAACAAAATAACAGATTATATGGACAAGGAAAAGTTGATTATTATATAGAACATTCTTGCAATGGTTATAAACTAACTTTTAACTGGGATGAAATGGAGAAGTCAATTGCTGATAACAGAAAAAGAGCTTTGACAATGTTAGCAGATTGTAGTAAAGCAGAAAAAGCATTTCAAAAAAGAAATCAAATGAAATTGGAGGAAT
>CANTWP010000020.1 GCA_947853245.1 uncultured Bacilli bacterium
TAAATGTTGGAAAAATTTTAGAGAAAATACAAGTTATACAATTAATTTGTATTTTTTTATGATCTTTTTGATAAAAAAATCTAATCTATAATTATCTTTATAGTTAAAATTACTATTATCAATTTGATATTGTATATTATATTTTAAATTATTATTTATAATTTTATTAGATTGATTTCTAAAATTAGTAATAATTTTTTCTAATTTTAATTTTTTATAAGTAGATGCACTAGTTTTAAATTGATAATATATTTCTTCTGTAAGTTTAATATTATTTAAGTAGTTGAACAACATTTTCTAATCCATCTTCTGAATAAGAATGAGGCCTAGAAGTAATAAATTTAGCATATTTATTTGAAGTATGGCCTTCCATAGAGCAAGGACATTTATACAATGGATGTTTTTGATTTATTATACCATCAATATTTTCTATTAAGAAATTTTGAATTTTAATCATATCAGTTTTTTGTTCTGGGTACTTTTCTATTTGAGATTTAACTAATAATTTAAACTCATCAATCATTCTATTTCTTAAATAAGAATCAGCTATTGAAGTGATTAATGGTTCTTTCTTAAAAATATAAGATAATTTTTTATTGAAATAATGAAAAGGGTAAAGTACATAAATTGCATTAGGAAAAGCAATATCAAATCTTTTAATCCATGATCCACCATCACCAGAAATAAATATTGTAGGTTCTTTATTTAATTCATATTTATTATCAAGATATTTATATGCTTCTTCCCATAATTTATCAGTTTTTAAAATAGATGAAGCAATATAATGTTGTTCTTTCAACTGTTTCTTTTTAACAAAAACTTCTTTATGACCTTCGTGAGTTAGGATAACAGTAACAATTCTATTTTTAGTACCTTTATCTCTGGATTGAAGATTTGCGTGTACTTCGTCGGCTTCAATATAAATAACCTTTGGAGTATCTTTCTTTCTTACTTCTTCTTGATAATTATAATTAATATTTTTAATTTTATATGAAATAGTTTGTCTAGAAATAATATAATTAGGAATAGAATTATTACTAGACCAAGAATAACCATTATCTAAAGCATTATTAATAAGTTTAGTTTCAGCAGCTAAAGTAATTTTAGCCCATTTAGAAACACCTAAATAATCTTCTAAATAACTGTAGTATTCATATTTACCATTAATTTTTTTTTAGTTTTATAATAAGTTTTATTAAAAGTTAATAATCCAAGAGAAGTAATTAAAGTTCTTTCTCTAGTTTGTTGAACATAATATTTTTCTTTTCTTTCCTTAGAATTTTTATATTCTAAGTCTAAAGATTCCAAAATATTTTTTAAAACATCAAGATTTAGTGTATTAGTAGAATTATAAATATTATGTTCAAGTTCATGTAAAAATGAATTATGTTTACAAATTTCATTTAAATGGTTAACAAAAGATTCAAATAATGATATTATATTCATTGAGAAAACAACTCCTTAAAAC
This sequence comes from uncultured Bacilli bacterium, assembly GCA_947853245.1. GTDB lineage: Bacteria > Bacillota_I > Bacilli_A > RF39 > UBA660 > SIG204. The sequence goes on from CANTWP010000020.1 coordinate 1,469, forward strand.
CTTTAAGTTTTGAGCTTTTATCAAGGTCTGTATATATTTTTGTTACAATTGAATTATATAACAGTTTTATAATTTTGAGTGTTTTCTCTTTTTTTTGTAAAATTTTGTTTTCCCACATCTAGTTTACTACATCCGTAAAAGCAATTTAATTGCTTTTTTTCTTGGAGTGCTTTATAATGTGAGTAGTTAGTTTTTTAATACATATAATGAAATGGGTGAAATTATGAAAACAGATATTGAAATAAGTAATGAATGTAATTTGTATAATATAAAAGATATAGCTAATAAATTAAATATTAGTGATGAATATTTAGAATGTTATGGCAAGTATAAAGCTAAAATAGATTTAAATATTTTAGAAAGTTTAAATAATAAGGCAAATGGTAAATTAGTTTTAGTAACTTCTACTAATCCTACACCATTTGGTGAAGGAAAGACTACTATGAGTATTGGGATATCTGATGCTTTAAATAAACTAGGAAAGAATAGTTTAGTAGTTCTTAGAGAACCTTCTTTAGGACCCGTTTTTGGTATTAAAGGAGGAGCAACTGGTGGCGGTTATTCTCAAGTAGTGCCAATGGAAGATATTAATTTACATTTTACTGGAGATATTCATGCGATCGAAGCATGTAATAATTTACTTAGTGCTATTATAGATAATCATGTTTATCAAGGAAATTCTCTTAATTTAGATTTAAATAGAATTACTTTCCAAAGATGTGTTGATTTAAATGATAGAGCGCTTAGAAATGTTTTAGTTAAATATGATAATAAAGGATTAGAAAGAAATGAACACTATAATATTACGGTTGCTAGTGAAATAATGGCAATATTATGTCTTTCTCGAGATATAGATGATTTAAAAAAACGTTTAGGTAATATTTTAATAGGTTATACAATTGATAGTAAGCCTGTTTTTGCTCGTGAATTAAATTGTGAAGATGCTTTAGCTATTCTTTTAAAAGACGCTATTAAACCAAATCTAGTGCAGACTTTGGAACATAATCCTGCTATTATCCATGGTGGACCATTTGCCAATATAGCTCATGGTTGTAATTCTTTAGTAGCAACTAATTTAGGACTAAAGTTAAGTGACTATGTTATTACAGAGGCTGGATTTGGTTCAGATTTAGGAGCTGAGAAATTTTTAGATATAAAGTGTCAAATAGGTAATTTAAAACCTAACGCTATTGTAATTAATACCACAATTCGTAGTATTAAATATAATGGTGGCGTAAGTAAAGAAAAAGTTAATTTAGAAAATATGGATGCATTAAAACTAGGCATTGTTAATTTAAAAAGACATATTGAAAATATGACAAAATATACAAAGAATATAGTTATTTGTATAAATGAATTTTATAGTGATACACTAAATGAAATAGAATTTGTTAAAGATTTTGTAGAACAAATGGGTTATGAAGCAGTTGTATGTACTTCTTTTAAAAATGGTAGTGCTGGTGCTTTAGATCTTGCTAGAGAAGTAATTAATTTGTGTGATAAGGAAATAGATTATAAACCTCTTTATTCTTTTGAACTAAGTATTAAAGATAAAATAAATATGCTTGCTAAAGAAATATATCATGCTAAGGATGTTATTTATTCTGATGATATACTTGAAAAAATTAAAACTTTAGAAAAGATGGGCTTTGGTTCTTTACCAGTTTGTATAGCAAAAACTCAATATTCATTTAGTGATGATTCTAAATTACTTGGTGCTCCTAATAACTTTGATATGAAAATTACTGATATCAAATTATCTAGTGGTGCTGGTTTTATAGTAGTACTTATGGGTAACATTATGACTATGCCAGGATTATCTAAGTCTTCTGCTTATTTAAATATGCATATAGATAATAATGGAAATATAAGTGGTTTATATTAAAAATGTATAATAAATCTTCTTTTAGTTCAAAATGAACTGAAAGGAGATTTTTTTATGGCACGTCATAAAGTAGAAATATGTGGCGTGAATACTGCGAATATAAAAGTTTTAAGTAGTGAAGAAATGACTGAGTTGTTTAAAAAATATCAGAGTGGTGATGAATCTGCTAAAGGTGAACTTATTGAAGGCAATTTGAAATTAGTATTATCAATTCTAAGAAACTATAGTAATCGTACTGATAATATGGATGATCTATTTCAAATTGGTTGCGTTGGTCTTATTAAAGCGATCGATAATTTTGATTTATCTCATGAAGTTAAGTTTTCAACTTATGCGGTTCCTATGATATTAGGAGAGGTAAAAAGATATTTGAGAGACAATTGTAGTATTAGAGTAGCAAGAAGCGTTAAGGATATTGCTTATAGAGCATTACAAATGAAAGAAAAATTAACAAATGAAATGGACAAAGAACCTAATATTGCTCTTATCGCAGATAAATTAGGTTTAAGTGAGTATGAAGTTACTAATGCTTTAGATTCAATGAAAGAAACTATCAGTATGTTTGAGCCTATTTATAATGATGGGGGAGATACAATCTATTTAGCTGATCAATTAGAAGATAAAAAGAATAGTATGTATTCTATTGATGATCGTATGGCTTTAAGAGATGCTTTAAGGAGCCTTAATGATAAAGAAAGAGAGATTGTCATTAAACGATATATTATTGGTAAGACGCAGATGGAATTAGCAAATGAGTTCGGCATTTCGCAAGCCCAGATTTCTAGAATTGAAAAAAATAGTCTAGAAAAGGTTAAAAAAATGATTTTGTAAATAAACATTTTGTAAATAATCTATTGTCAAAAAATGTAAAATGTGTTATTCTTTATATAGAATAAAGGTAGGTAGATATATCATGAAATTGTTTGATAGTAAATTTAAAAATATGCTGTTAATTTTTACGATTGTAATTAGTTTGTTTTTGACAAACCCATTACAAACTTTAGCGTTAGAATTTCCATCTAGTATTGGAAATATATACGAACTAAGAGATGAAACTAGTTTGAGTGGTTATACTGGTAACAAGCGCCCAGTGCCTCTTTCTACAGGTGGATATGGCTTTTATTTAGGAACAGAAACACAATTTTTACCTTATAAAATTGGTGATTCTACTGTTGATTCTAGTGATAAGGTGACAAATTATGAGTATGCTGTGTATTGTACAATGTTTGGTAAACCTTCTCCAGCCAAGAATTCCTATTCTGCTGTAGTGCTTGGTAATACGGCTCCAACAAGTTGTACTAAAGATAATAGTTGGGATACGGCAACTAGTGCTGGTGTTGCTGCTATTATAAAAAAAGCAGGTAATTCTAAATTTGTAGGCTCTAGTTTGCAAACTTATTATGATACTGAAATTGCTATTAATAGATTTTTATACGAGGTATTAAATAATGAATGTAATATTGATAGTTCAAAATGTAATGCTTCGATAACTACTAGTCCTAATAAGATTTCTAACTATAGTGCAGCATTAGTAAATTTAGCTAAAGAGGAAAGCACTATTGTAAAAATGAAAGAAGACAATAAATTAGAAGTAACTTATCCTTCTAATAAGATTTTAACATATGATGATAATGATGAGATTTGGAAAAGTCAAAGAATTAATGTTAAGAATTTAAAGTATCTAGATAATTATGATTCATTAAATGCTAATAATTTAATGAAAGTAACTTTAAAGGATGCTTCAGGTAAATCTTATGATGATTATGCTTATATCGCATATGTTGATGTAGTAGATGAAGCAAATTCAACATATAGTTATCAAATAGGTATTTGTAATAATGATAATAGTGACAATCCTTATTGTAAGAATATTTCTAATTTTGAGCCATTAAAACCTAGTACTTATACAGCAGAAATTACAATTGGTGGAAAGAAAACATATAGTGTGGCTCAAAATTATTCTTGTGGCAGTGAACATCAAGGTATAACTCCGGCATTTGTTAATACTGTATCAAAGACAGAACAATCAACAGCAACATTTAGTTTTACAATCAAAGCTCCAGAAGTCGTTACTGGTAAAATTAAAGTTTCTAAAATAGATAGTGATACTAATAAAGATATTAGTGGCGCTAAAATTAAGATTGAAAGTAAAGACGGTAGTTTTTCTGAAACATTTAATATGGGAAGTAAAACTTATATTACAGTAGATAATCTAGAATTAGGAGAATATATAATAACTGAAGTAGAAGCACCAGATGGTTATGAATTAACTAAACAGGAATATTCTGTAATTTTAACATCTGATGATACATATGCAGTGGTTGAGATGAGTAATGAAATGTTAAATAATTCTAAAGTTGTGATTAAAAAAGTAGATTCTAGTGATAATAAAGTAATAAAAGGAGCTAAATTACAATTAACGAATGAAAATGGAAAAATAATTGCTACTTGGGTAACAGATGGAACAGGTTATACAATTACAAATTTAGAAATAGGTAAGTATTATATTGAAGAGTTAGAAGCGCCAAATGGTTACTCTTTAAATAAAAATAAAGTATCTTTTGAAATAAAATCAAAAAATGAACAAAAGACTATTGAATTTAGTAATGATAAAATTGTAGAAGTTCCAGACACATTATCTAATAAATCTAAATTCTTAGTAATGTTGGCGGTTGCCGGTATATTAGTAGGTGGCATATTAATTTATAAGAATAAATTTAGTGGGGATGGTATAAGATGAAATTAGTGTTAAAAAGTAAAAAAATAGGTTTTGTGTTTGGAGTAATTTGTTTTTCATTTTTATTTAATGAAAATGTTGTAGCTATTGATTGTAATCCACCTACTGGAGCTGATTATGAATGTTATTGTTATGGTATATGTGATGGACAGTGGGTAACAACACCAAGTGAAGATGAAGCATATGAACTTTATGTTGTAGCAGTAGAAACTCCAGATAAGGGTAATGGTAAGATTGCAGGTGTAGAATATACAATTTATAATTCAACTGCATGTACAGGCCAAATAATAGCAGAAAGTACTTCTTCCAGTTTACAACAGAATAAGCATTTAATAGTTAAAAATTCAGAATACTGTATAAAGACTAATTCAGTACCAGAAGGATATCAAATTCCAGACCCAATTACTGGTACTTTAACTGCTAGTTCAGTAAAAAAAATTCAATTATATGATAAAGAAACAGAACCAACTACTGGCACTCTTACATTATCATTTAAGGATAGTTCTAGTAATAAATATATAAGTGGTATTAAATATTCTATTTATAGTAGTAAAACATCTAATGGATGTTCTGGTAATGTACTAAAAACCGGAACAAGCATTAATGGTACTCAACAGATAACTTTAAGTTTAAGTGATTCTAAATATTGTTTAAAAGTTACAGAAATTTCAGACCTATATACTATTCCAGATGATACTGAAATAAACATGAGTTCTTCTGTTGCTAAGTCTATTAAAGTAAATAAAAAAGTAATAGTGGATGATACTATGTCTAATATATCAATCGCATTAATTGTAGTTGGTATTATTGGACTTACTTCAGGTGCATATTTAATATACAAAAATATGAAAGAAAAAAATACTTCTAAAATAGAAGAAGAGTAGGTGATAGTATGAAAAGAAATCAAGTAATTAAATTATTCTCTGGTTTAATATCTATATTAGTATTTGTTTTGTTATTTCCTATTTATGTAAATGCAGAAGATTTAGCAAGTGATGAAATACAAATAGTAGAATATAGAGATTGTTCAGATTCTAATGCAGGTTGGACAACATCTGAAACTAGTTCAAAAATAGATGTGGATGGCACTCAAAATTGTTATTTAAAACGTGCATCATATAGTATGACAACTTTATACGATAAAGTAGGATTTGGTACTGATTTAAATCATGCTTTTAGATTAAGTGCTAATTTAACTTCCCCTGCATTACAAAGATTAGATATTGCAAAGAAAATATTAGTTGAAGATTCAACTGTTAAATGTAAAGTCAATTCTTCATTATTTAGTGACAATGGTATTCGCGCAGGTATAGGTGCTATTATTTCTGATGCTACAAAGGATAATAAAGTAAGTGCTGACGAGTATTATTATGCTTCATTAGCAATGAGTCAATTTATTTACAAGTATACAGGTGATAGTAATTATAAAGTTTCAGACGTAAGCAATGCTATATTTACAAAATATTTAGAATTAGCTGAAACAGAATATGAAAAAGTAAATACTAAAGTTTCTGCAAAAATAGATGGTAGAAATATTACTGATATTGAAATGGTTTATGCTGGCGATGCTAGTGGCAAAAATTATATTTGGAAATCTAGTGATTATATTGTTTTTAAAGATGCGAGGTTTTTAAGCACAATAGCCAAAGGTGGAACTTCTACTGATTTTTTCCAATTCGAATTAAAGAATATGACGACTGGTCTAGATTATTCTGATTATGTTTATGCTGCACTTATTGATGTTGATGGACTTGATGATAATGATTTGGCTTATCAATTTGGTATTTGTGATAGTAAGTCTTTTCAAATAAATGATTATAGCAATTGCAAGGCTCTAAATGGAAAAAGTTTACCGGCGGGAGATTATGAACTGTCAATAACTGTTAATGATGTAATAAATTATAATACGGTTAAAACTGTATATTCTTGTGCATCTACTACAAATACAAGTACTAAATATACACCAGTGGCATTAGCTAATAATAATGTTTCAACTTTAAAAAGAGAGATAAACTATGATTTATACGGTAGTTTTACAATCCTAGGTGATACAGATTCTACTACAGAAGAAGATTTTGGTTCTATACATATTATGTCTATAGATGAATCTAGTAAAGAAGTATTAAGTGACTCAGAATTTAAAATTTGTACAACTTCTAGTTGCACAAAGATTATTGCAACAAGTAAAAATGGAAAGATTTCAATAAGCCCTGTTCCAGTTGGTGAATATTATATTGTTGTAACTAAAGTGCCTTCTGGATATATTACACCAGAATCCGAAAAAATAAAAATTACAAAAAATAATTCTTATGAAGAAGATATTATTTTATCAAAAACAGGAAGTACTGGTTCTATAACAGTAAAAGCCGTTGATAGTAAAAATAATGTGTTGTCAGGTGCCAAAGTAAAGATTTGTAAAACAGAAGATTGTAAAGATGGAGCTTTATATTCTGGAAATGGAACATATTCAGGAAAAGATATTCCATATGGAACGTATTATTTAGTTATTGATGTACCAAAAGATTATGTTACGCAGTCTGCTATAAAATTTACTTTGGATAGCAAAAATTCTACTTATAGTAAAGATGTTAAAATAGAAGCAAAGACTGCTGTTCCAGATACTTTATCTAATGTATCAAAGATATTTATTATCTGTGGAATAGTTGGTATAATTGCGGGAATTTATTTAGTTTATACAAATGCTAAGAAGCAAGAACAAGTATAATTTTTCATTTATTATAGGTCTCTTACTTTTAATAACAGGAATTGTAATTATTTGTTATAATTACTTTAGTACTAAAAAAATTGAGGCATTTAATAGTATGAATATTGCTTTAATTGAATCAGAAATTCCTGATAATATTGAAAATGATGAGGATATTCCAGAAGTAGATGGTCAACCATTAGAACCTAGTGATGATGAACCATCTACTGAAGATCCTGGCATAGTTGAAAAACCTAAACCAAAGCCTATTGATTATTCAAAATATTATGTAGGAACATTAGAAATACCTAAAATTAATTTAAAAAAAGGATTCTTAGAAATAAATTCACCGTATAATAATGTTAATAGAAATGTAACAGTTATTCAAACATCTACATACCCTGATGTAGATAAAGGCAATTTTATTTTAGCGGCACATACAGGCACTAGTAGCGTTAGTTTTTTTACTAAACTTCATGATTTAGTAATTGGTGATCTAGCTTATATTAATTATAAACAGAAAAAATATACGTATAAATTAGTAAATATTTATACTCAACCAAAAAATGGTAGTATTTCTATTTATCGTGATACAGAAAAAACTACTTTAACTCTAGTAACTTGTACAAAAAATACTCAAGATACACAAACGGTATTTATATTAGAATTAATAAATGTTAAATAAAAAGGAGTGTTAATATGATTGATTTTTCTTTTTCTGAAAAATTAGTTCAATTAAAAGACATTATTGTGTCTTCTCCTTTTTTTTTCATTTCTTTAATAATTGGACTTATTTTATTGATTATAATGACTGTGGGAATTAAGAAAAATAGACGAATAAATAAAATTATTTTTATGATAGCTTGGCTTTTTGTTATTGTATTCTGTATTGTTCGTTATTTTACGTTTTTCACAAGCATTTTAGATCGATTATTTGGTAGGATCGTTGAAGAAATATATTTTCCTTCAATATCTATATATACATTAATGTTATTGTTTACTAATTTTATCTTTGGCTATTCGTTATTTAAAAAGAAGATGGATGATTTAATTAAAATTGTTAATTTAGCTTTACCAATGGAATTAGATTTTCTCTTTATTATGATTTTGGATATTATTGTGAAAAATAATATTGATATTTATGCAGATTTTGAAATTTATACTAATTCAAAATTATTAGTATTATTAGAGTTTAGCATGTTTCTATTCTTGGTATGGATATTTATTGTTGCGGTTATTTACTTAATTAAGAAATATGCGGTTAAGAAAGTATTTGTCAATAAATATAAAGAAAAGGATTTTGAAGTTATAGATATGTCTGATAATAAACTATCTAAGGAAGAAGTAATTGATAAAGATAATATAGAAGAGATTATTGATTTGGAAGACAATAGTGTTAAGGATAATATAGAAATAGTTGATTTATAGAACTTCTAAGTTCTTTTTTTTTTCATATAATTAATTAAAGTATGGTGATATTATGCGACTTTCGGATTTACAGAGTAAGGATATAATTAATATAAATGATGGTAAAAAGATTGGTAATATAATTGATGTTAAGATTAATGAACAAGGTGATATGGAGGGATTAGTAGTAGAACAATCTAAGTTTTTAGTATCTATGTTTACTAGTCGTAATGAGGTAGAAATAAAATGGAATCAGATTGAAAAAATAGGAGAAGATGTTATACTTGTAAATTTTATGATTTAATGCTATGATGTAAGAGAAGGTGAAATAGATGAAAGATAAAATTACTATAAATATGTTATCTTCTGCTGACAAAGTAGATGGTCAAGGTGTTGGAAGTGCATATTTAGAGCAAACATCTCTTGTAAAAGATGGTGCAAAAGAGTATTTTAATGTTGAAATAAACAGTCGAGAAAAAGCAGATATAATTCATTGTCATACAATAGATCCTGTGAATTATTTAAAGATGCGTATGAATAAAGGAGTTAATGTTTCTTATGTTCATTTTTTACCGCATACATTAGATGGTAGTATAAAACTACCATTTCCTGCTTTTAAAGTATTTAAAAATTATGTAATAGAGTTTTATAAGACAGCTGATCATGTAGTTATAGTTAATCCTATATTTAAGAAAGAATTAGCACAATATGGTATTGAAGAAGAAAAGATTCATTATATTCCTAATTATGTATCTAGAGAACAGTTCCATAAGCTTAGTCCTCAGAAAATAACAGCTTTAAAACGTAAATATAGTATTGATAAAAATAAATTTGTCGTTTTAGGTGTAGGTCAAGTTCAAACTAGAAAAGGTGTTTTAGACTTTATAAAGACTGCCAAAAAATTACCAGATGTACAATTTGTATGGTGTGGAGGCTTTTCTTTTGGATGTATTACTGATGGTTATGAAGAATTAAAGAAGGTTTATGATAATCCTCCTGAGAATATTAAATTCTTAGGAATAATACCTAGAGAAGAAATGAATAATATGTATAATATATCTGATGTATTATTTATGCCTTCTTATAATGAATTATTTCCAATGGCTATCCTAGAGGCGATAAACTCTAGTAAACCTTTATTACTTCGTGATTTAGAGCTTTATGAAGATATTCTATTTAATAAATATATTAAGGGTAAAAACGTCAATGAATTTGCTAATGCCATAAAAAAATTAAGTACTGATGATAAATATTATAAACATCAAAGTAAACTATCAGATGAAATAAGTAAATATTATTCGAAAGAACATGTCTTACAAATGTGGATTGATTTTTATACGAAAATATATGAAGAAAGAGTAGAAAAATAAAAATTCTACTCTTTTTTCTGTTATAATAAATATATATTTAAATATTAATCTGAGGTTGGTACACATGAAAAGAATAAGTTTATTAATTATCATATGTTTTTGTCTTTTACTTAGTGGCTGTTCTTTAAAGCAAGAAAAGGAATATAAATTAAATCTATATTATATGGATACTTATATTTATGTTGATTTTTTTTGTAATAATAAAGAACAAGCAGAAGCAATGAAAACATCTATCGATAGTATTTATGAATCTTATCATAAATTATCCGATCGTTATAATGAATATGATGATATTATAAATATTTATAGCATTCATAATAATGATAGGAAAGATGACTACTTAGTGTTAGATCCTAAATTATATGATTTATTAGAATATTCTCTTGAATTTCAAAAGATGACAAATAACCGTTTTAATATTGAAATAGGTGGAATTATTGATGTATGGAAGAAGTACCGAGAGTTAGGAGAAGGTATTCCTAATGTAAAAGAATTAAAGACTGCTGATAAGAGAAATAAGTTGGTATTACTTGGCGATAATAAAATTAAAAACAATCATCCTAATTTAGATTTAGGAGCTATTAGTAAAGGGTATGCTACTGAGAAAGTTGGAAAATACTTAGAAGAACAAGGTATTACTAAGTATTTAATTAATGCTGGTGGTAATGTCAAAGTAGGTCTTCCTAATAATAAAGATTATTATCGAGTAGGTATTCAAAGCCCTAATAAAGATGGTTCTTTAGTAACTATTGTTAAGGGAAAAAATATTAGTGTAGTAACTAGTGGTAGTTATGAGAGAAATTATACATATCAAGGTAAAACATATTCTCATATTATTGATCCTAGTACTTTATATCCAGCTGAATTTATGAAGAGTGTAACTGTCATAACAGAAGATAGTGCAATAGGTGATTTATTATCAACCACTTTATTTTTAATGAATGTGGATGATGGTTTAGAATTTATTAAAAACTATAATGCAGAAGCTATTTGGGTTACTAATAATGATGAATTAATTCGCAGTGAAGGATTTAGTAGTTATGAATAAGAGTGATAAGATATTATTAATTATTATTACTATTATTATATTAGTTATCTGTTGTATAACATTTTCAAAGAAATCTGATTTACCTAAGAAAGCTATGGTTTATTATCAAAATGATTTAGTTTTAAGTATTGATTTAACTGATGATAGTGTAAATACTTATGAAGTAGATGGACTTTTAGGAAAAGTTGTAATTGAAAAAAATGGTAGTAAAGTTCGTGTGATAGAGGAAAATAGTCCAAATCATATTTGTAGTAAACAGGGTTATATAGAGGAAAGTTATGAAGTACTTATTTGTTTACCCAATAAAATAGTTATTAAAATAGAAGCTGAAGAAAAGATCGATACTATAGTAAAGTAGGTGTTTAATGGAAATTAAAAAGTTTACCAGATTGTCAATGTTATTAGCACTTTCTGTAGTTTTAAATATAGTAGAAAGTTTTATTCCATTCTTTAATGGAACTATACCAGGATTAAAGATTGGACTTGCTAATACGGTAATATTATTTGTTCTTTATTTTTATTCTTTTAAAGATGCTATGACATTATCAATATTACGAGTGTTGTTAGTAGGCATTTTAAGAACAGGGCTTTTTAGTATAACCTCTTTATTTAGTTTTGGTGGTGCTTTAATAAGTATAGTTATGATGTTTTTGTCTAAGAAATTTACTAAATTATCTATTATTGGTGTTAGTATAATTGGTTCTATTAGTCATGCTATTGGTCAGATTATAGTAGCTATATTATTAGTAAAAAATATTAATATAGTCTATTATCTTCCTTGGATCTTATTGTTTGCAATTCCTTCCGGAATATTGGTAGGATTTATTAGTAAAGAAATGTTGAAATATTTTAAATATTAAGATATTGTAAAATAGTTAAATTTTATATATAATTGTATTAGAAAGTAGGGATAATGTGAAAAAGTTATTAGTTATTATGTTTAGTTTGTTATGTGCATTCGTAACTGGTTGTGGTAGTAAAACTTTAAAAGAAGGTACTTATAAAGCAACCGCTATTGATAATTATGGTGGTGAGGAAAATACTGCTAGTGCGGAATTAGTAGTAAATAAAGAAGGAAAGATAGAGTCTATTTATTTAGATACAACTTATACAGTTGATGGAGTACAAACTACTAAGAAAACTTTGAAAGAGGGATATGGTATGATGGGACATCCCTATGGTTCTAAAGTTGGAGAATGGTACGAGCAAGTTGAAAAATTAGAAGCTGCTATTGTGGAACATCAAGGTACTGAATTTTTAGCATTAGGTCAAGATGGTAAAACAGATGCAGTTAGTGGTTGTACGATTAATATTAGTGCTTTAGTAGAAGCTGCTAATAAGGCAATAGAACAGGCAAAATGAAAAATAGAATAGTTTACAAAACGTAAACTATTTTTTATAAAAAAATATTGACAAAATTTGAAAAAAGTTTTAATTTATAACAATAAATTATTTGGTGGTGGTAATATGATTTTAAAATCTTTCAAATTATTTACTGATGTATATTACGAGGATAATATTTTTAGGCATTTTTAAATGCCTAGAATTATTGTCCTCTTTTTAGTAGGAGAAATGAAATATTAAATAATAACAAGACAAGATTATAACAAGCAGCGTGAATCAATTTTAAACATGGTTAATGATTTATTTATGAATGATGATTCAAAATTTGCTAATTTACAGGAATTTTCTAATCATTTGGATTTTCTATTTGCAGATGATATGAATAGCGATGCTTTTTTAGTATTAAATATAGAAATGGTAAAACTAATATCAATGGTTAATTTTTTACAATATAATAATATTGAAAATTTATGGTGTTTATTTAATCTATTTACTTTAAAATTTGAAAGACATAAGGGATGCGCAGAAGATATTTTAAAATTTGGTGTCAATGAAGTAAAGAAGAAAAATGCTAAATATTTATTGTTTGGAATAGAAGCAGAAGATATTTCATCTATTAAATTACATGAGAATGCTGATTTTAAATATAGTAGAAAAATGTGGGATGAAATTGCTGAAGGATTTCCAAAACGTCATTTAGGATTTATTTATGAGTTTAAGATGTAAAATATCAAGAATATTAACAAAATATTTTGTAAATGATAGTATATGAAGAAATTAAAAGCTTATTATAAGGGGTTTAGATGGTAAAAAAATTTTTGATTTAATAAAAAGTTATATATTATTACAAAAAGAGAAGAGCAAGAGCCTAATTAGTATTTTTGCCCCCCACTTTTTAGAAGGAAAAGGTGATATTATATGAAAATTGTACTTTTATCAGGTGGTGAAGGAACTAGACTTTGGCCTTTATCGACAAAAGACTGCCCCAAACAAGTATTTAAAACTTATTGATAATAATAAAACAATGCTACAAATAACTTATGAAAAAATATTAGAAATTTTTTCTAATATTTATATAGCTACTCAAGAAAATCATTTAGATATTATAAGAAAACAAATAAATAATAATAATTTTATAATAGAACCTGACAAAAGAGGTACTTTTGCTGCAATATTAAATATTGCTGTATATTTAAAATATGAAAAAAATATAGATGAAAATGAATGTGTTGCAGTTTTACCAACAGACCATGATGTTGAAAGTAATTTTTATAATAATATTAAAATTGCTGAGAAATTGTTAATGAATGATTGTTCCAAATCTATTTGTTTGATTGGTATAAAACCTAATTTTATTTCAACAAATTATGGATATATTACATATGATAAAAACCAAGTGTTGTTTTTTCATGAGAAACCTAATGAAGAAAAGGCCAAGAAATTAATTCATAACAATGCAGTATGGAATAGTGGAATCGTAGTTTTTAAATTAAAATATATATTAGAGTTGACTAAAAAATATATAAATTATAATTCTTATGAAGAATTCTACAATAAATATTTAGATTTACCTGGAGGAACAATTGAATGGGGGAAAAGCCCGAAATAACTTTAGTTAAAGAATTAGAAGAAGCAGGCATCAAAGTTATTGATTATGAATTATTTGATGGGAATTCTATTACTTTTGAATGGACACATAAAGGTGAAATAGAGCAAGGACATCATTTAGGCTTTTTTTACAAAATAAATAGTTTTGAAAATGAAATTAAATCTAAGGCTTTGATTAATGATAAAAACGATGATTCTTTAGGTGCACAATTTTATGATATAAAAAAATTAAAAAAGTCTAAATTATCAGATATTGCAAATTTAGAAATTGAAAAATTAGGATATCAATTAGTTGATTAGGATGTATGGATAATATATTATATATTTTAGCGTAAGTATTTGCCATAATAGCATGTGCATTAAATGTAATTAGTATGCAATGTAAAAAAAGAAAACAAATCCTTTTTTATTTAGTTATAGGAAATGTTATTGGGGCTATTGGATTAATTTTTTTAAAGGCATATGCAGGTGCATTAATACAATTTGTATTTGGACTTGAGACTTATATAAATTATAGATTAGAAATAAAAGAAAAAAAGAATACACCGTTGTTAGTTGGTTTCTACATATTATTATCAATAATAGCTTCAGTAATAACATTTAAAAGTTGGATAAACATAGTACCACTTATAAGTGCATTTTTACATACAATAACAATTATTCAAGAAGAAGAGAATAAGGTTATTAATTTAAGCAGTTTAATTTTATGGATGCCTTATTATATTGCATTTTATGCTTGTTAAATTAGTTTAAATTCTAAGATATAATTTTGTTCTATTTAATATGATAAAGTTATTTATTTTTGATACAAATAAGTAGAAAAATAATAAATAAATGTATAGAATAAAATCTGAGAAAATGGTTTACGTTTCGTAAACTGTTTTTTGTTGACTAAAATGAAAATATTTATTATA
>CANTWP010000021.1 GCA_947853245.1 uncultured Bacilli bacterium
GGTATAGTTGATAATCCTAGTTCTTTAAAATCTTTTGGTGTAAAATATGAACAAAT
Source organism: uncultured Bacilli bacterium (assembly GCA_947853245.1). Taxonomy (GTDB): domain Bacteria; phylum Bacillota_I; class Bacilli_A; order RF39; family UBA660; genus SIG204. The sequence goes on from CANTWP010000021.1 coordinate 57, forward strand.
TGATTTAATCCAAAATAATTTTGATATTGATTCTATTAAAAAAAGATTATCGCAATCTAAAGTAAAATTAATTGAAATTCAACGTTCTAAAGGATATTCTACTAGAAAAAGTTTAACAATAGATAAAGTAGAAAAAGTTATTAAAGAAATTAGAAGTGTTGATCAAGAAGTAATTATTATGATCGATAATTGTTATTGTGAATTTGTTAGTAAAAATGAACCTTTGAGTGTGGGTGCGGATGTAATAGTAGGTTCTTTAATTAAAAATTTAGGTGGTGGTTTAGCGCCTAACGGTGCTTATATAGCGGGTAAAAAAGAGTTAGTGGCACTAGCTGCAGATCGTTTAACAGTACCTGGTGAAGGTAAAGAAGTTGGACCTAGTTTAGGTGTTAACAGATTTATATTACAAGGTTTATTTATGGCACCAAGTGTCGTTGCTAGTGCCTTAAAAACAGCTGTATTTACTAGTTTAATGTTAGAAAAATTAGGATTTAAAGTAGAACCTAATTTTAATGAAAAACGTGTTGATATAGTTCAGAATATTGAATTTGGTTCATCAGATAAATTGATTAAATATTGTCAAGGTATTCAAATGGGCTCACCGGTTGATTCTAATGCTATTCCAATGCCTTGGGATATGCCGGGTTATACGGATCAAGTAATTATGGCAGCTGGTACATTTACGCAAGGCTCATCAATAGAGATATCTTGTGATGGACCAATTCGTGCTCCTTATATTGCTTATCAACAAGGTGGTATAACATATCATTATGGTAAATTGGCAGTTATGCGTGCTATAGCAGAATTATTAAAATAGAAATAAAAAAGATCAAGTACTTACATTTGATAAGCAACTTGATTTTTTTTGTTTAAAGATAATTTTTTTTGATTTTCTATAACTTGTGTTCCTTCTAATTTCTTTACGAAGCTAAAATGAACAGATTTATCTATCATTGAAACACTTTCTACTTTAAGTATTACTCTAGTACCCATTTTTAAATTTTGAATTGTAGAATTATTAAATGTTTGCAGATCTATTTTTCCATATATAAAGTCATTAGTTCTAACTTTAATACTAAGTCCTTCATGACTGATTATAATTCCTTCAAATTCTTCACCAATATGTTCTTCCATATATTTTGCCATCATTAAAGCTTGACTCTCTCGTTCAGCTGCATCGGCTTGACGTTCTTTATAAGAAGAATGAGCACAAATATTTTGTAAATCCTTTTCTAAATCTTTATAGTTAATATGGAAATTACAGTTTGTATATAAATCAATTAATGTATGTACTTGTAGATCAGGAAAACGTCTAATAGGTGAAGTAAAATGTGTATAATTATCGAGCGCTAATCCAAAGTGTCCAATATTATCTATGGAGTATTCTGCTTTTTTCATAGAACTTAATAGTAAATTAGATAATAAAGCGTATTCTTCTTTATCTGCTAAACCATTTAGTATATTTTGAATTAATTTTGGACTACCAACATTACCACAAGTATTTACACGATATCCGAGATCAGTTATAAATTGCATTGTTTCATCTAATTTTATTTCATTTGGTGTCCCATGTACTCGGTATATAAAAGGTAACTCTGTAAAATAAGATGCTACTGTTTCATTAGCAGCTATCATAAAGTTTTCTATTAATCTTTCAGCGTCTCCTTGTTTAAATAATTCAAATTGTAATGGTTTACCATTTTCATCAACTTTAACTTCTATTTCATTACTAACAAAATCAATTTTTCCTTGGCCTTTTCTTGCCTTAATTAAAATATTAGATAATTTTTGCATCTTTATTAAAGTATCATAAAATTCCTGATATCTTTCTGGAATAATTCCTTCTTCTAGAATATGGTTAACTGAAGTATAATCCATTTTAATTTTTGAGTTAATAACACTATTAAAGATTTTGCTATCGACGATATTTCCATTTTTATCTATTTCCATAATACAAGATTTAGTTAGTCTATCGACATTAGGATTTAAAGAACATATACCATTTGATAATTTTTGTGGCAACATAGGAATAACAGAATCAACCATATATAAACTAGTAGCTCTATTTTGTGCTTCTTCATATAATTTCATTCCGGGTTTTACGTAATGAGCAACATCCGCAATATGAACTCCTAATTCGTAATTACCATTTTCTAGAATCTTAAGTGATATAGCATCATCCATATCTTTGGTATTTATACCATCCATTGTAAATATTAATTCATTTCTTAAGTCTATACGATTTTCTATTTCCTCTTCTTTAACATAATCAGGTATATTTTCTAATTCTTTTAAAGCATCTTCACTAAAATCTGGTTCAAAATCCTTTTCATATGCAATAGATATTAACTCTTTATTAGGCTCATTTTTATGACAAATTATTTTTATAAATTCACAGTCTAAATAACTATCTTGAAAATCTGGATTTGCTTTTAATAGAACTCTATCTCCATTTGCTAATCTTTTTAACATTTGTTTATTGATATGAATTAAATAATTATTAGGTAAATTTAATGGTATAAGAGTTTTATCATCATAATTATCAATTACTTCACAGACAATCTTATCGTATTTATGTTCTATTATTTTAACTACTTTAAATCTATTATCTTCTTTTTTTACAATAACTTTACTAAAGTTTAATGCTCCATTTAAATCTTCATTTGTAATATTAAACTTTTTATTATTTTCATCAATAAAGTATTTATTTCCTTTTGAAGATGACAATATTTCAACTAATTTGTACGTATTTCCTATTTTATGGTATTGTTTATCTTCAGAAAGAAATATTTTTCCTTTAGAACATAATTCTTGTAAAATAATTTTTAAGTTTTTAATACTAACACTATATAGTTTTAAATTACTTTGGATTTCCTTTATAGATATTTTTTCAACATCGTTGATCAATTCTAATATTTGTTCTTCCAACTTAAACACTCCCCCCTACTGTTTATAATATACAATAATTTTTGAGCAATGTAAATTGATTTTTAAAAAAAAATAAATTTGCATATTGTAACTTAAAATGTACATCCTAATACTGGTGAATTTTATGATTAATAGTTATGATATATTTGAAATAAATGGTAAAAAGATGTTGGTATTAAAATTAGACTTTTATTTTGAGTTAGGAAAATTTTCTAAAAATGATCCTAAAAACTTGATATCTATGGTTAAAGATTATTTAAATAAAATAATTTTTAAGGATTTATGTGACAAGATTATTTTAACAGTATCAGGAATAGTTCTTGCTAATATAGTATATACAAAATCTGGTGATTTGAAGCTAGCATCCAATGATGTTATAGATTTAGATAATAATACTAGTATTGTGGAAAACGTTGAAGTAAATGATAATATTGATTTAGAAGATAATTTTAATGTGGAAAACTCTGACGAAAGTGTGGAAAGTAAGTCAGAAATAGATATTTCAGAAAGTTTTACTGTGGAAAAAACAGAAAATTCAAATAATTCTTCAAGTGTTAAGACTAATTTTAATAATAATCCACAGAATAATGTTACTAATAGTGACAAAAATAATATTGCTGTCAATAAAGAAAATAATGTTTCAAAGGAAGAAAACAATCAAAATAAGGAAAATAACCAGATTCCAGATAAAGTAGAAGTAGAGGAATCAAAGCCTGAACAAAATAGTACGTCAGAAGTTGAAAAAACTTATGTCACAGTATATCGCAGTAATGGTAAAGGAGAAAAAATTGAATTGGAAGAATATATAACAGGTGTGATTGCGGCCGAAATGCCAGCTGCATTTTCTAAAGAAGCTTTAAAAACTCAAGCGGTAGTAGCGAGAACTTATGCTTTAAGAAAGGTCAATTCTGGTGAAAAACTGACTGATACAGTATCAACACAAGCTTATATAGATACTGCTCAGATGAAGACAAAATGGGGAAGTGATTTTTCTAAGTATTATAATAAAATTAAAGATTGTGTAGAAGCAACTAACGGTGAGTATATAACTTATAATGGTGAATATATAAATGCTGTATATCATTCTACTAGTAATGGTTATACAGAAGATGCTGTCAATGTATGTAATGAAAGTTATCCTTATTTAAAAAGTGTGGAAAGCTCTTGGGATAAGAGTGTTTCAAGTTATCAAAAGTATTACCAAAGAATTAGAACAAATTTTAGATTTAGCGGGTTTAAGTAATTTAGAAGTTCAAGAAATTAAAATTCTTAGTCGTAATGCTAGTGGTCGAGTAGAGAAAGTCCAAGTAGGTTCAAAAACATATACAGGTGTTGAATTTAGAAGTTTATTAGGATTGCGCTCTGCAGATTTTGAAATTATGCAAGTTGATGGAATATTAACTATAACTACTAGAGGATATGGTCATGGTGTAGGTATGAGCCAGTACGGTGCAAATGGTATGGCTAAAGCTGTTTATAATTATAAACAAATAATAAAACACTATTATACTGGTGTCAAAATACAATAATAAGTGCTATAATATTACTTAGGAGGAAGTACATATGAAAAAGATTTTAAAAGAGTTTAAAGAATTTATTTCTCGTGGTAATGTTGTTGATTTAGCAGTCGGTGTTATTGTTGGAGGAACATTTAGTAAGATAGTAACTTCTTTAGTAAATGATATTTTAATGCCATTAATCGGAATCATTATTGGCGGTTTAGATTTTAGTTCATTATCTATTACTTTTAGAGACGCAACTATTACTTATGGTGCCTTTATTCAAAATGTTATTGATTTCTTAATTGTTGCGGCTTGTATTTTCTTATTTGTTAAGTTAATAAATAAATTATCTAAAATTGGACATAAAGAAGAGCCTAAGAAAAATACACCTGCTCCAAAGAAACCTGATGATGTAGTTTTATTGGAGGAAATTAGAGATTTATTAAAAAATAATGCTACAATAGAAAAGAAAGCTAAGGCAACTACTAAAAGAACAAAAAAGTCAGAAAAATAAATACTGACTTTTTTAATTTAGTTCAAGTCTAGGTATGATATAATATTAAAGGAAGTAGGTGTTATATGTTAGATTTAAAAAATATAGATAATGATACTCTTTTAATAGTAAATGGTTCTATTAAGAAAGACATATTATTAGAAATATCTAAAAATGGTATTTTAAAAAATATTAAACTAATGTCTTTTAATGAATTTATAAAAGAGTATTTATTTGATTATAATACCAAGACTATTTATTATATAATGAATAAATTTAAGGTTAAAGTAGATATAGCTTTAATCTATATAAGGAATTTATATTATATAAGTGATGTTAATTATACTGATCAAAAACTAATATTTCTTAAAAACTTAAAAGAAGAATTATTAAAAGAAAACTTATTAATAATTAATCCCTTATTTAAAGAGCGTATCAAAACTAAAAATATAGTAGTATATGGAGATACCATCAGTTTTGAGAGAAATATATTAAGTAATTTAAGTGTAACTTATATAAAAAATGCTACTAATCTAGAATATAAACATGATATATATGAAACTAAAAATATTGAAGAAGAAGTAACTTTCATAGCAAGTCAAATTGCGGAACTTATCGATAATGGAGTTCCTATAAATAATATTAAACTTGCTAATGTAAGTGGAGACTATAAAAATATTATTAGAAGAGTATTTAGTATATTTAATATACCAGTGGATTTACAAGATGATAATAATCTTTTTGGTACAGCTTTAGGGCAATATTTTATAGAACATTTAGATTCTGATATTAATAACACAATAAATAAAATAAAAAATAAATTTAATTTAGAAAGAGAATCTATAAACTATTTATATAATTTAATACTAAGAATTTGTAATAAATATAATTGGTGTGATGACTATTTAAGTATAAAAGACTTACTTATTTATGAACTTAAAAATACTTCTATAAAAGATAATACCCTTTTTAATAAAATATCTTTAATAGATTTAGAAAATTTTATAGCTAAAGATGAAGATTATATATTTTTAATAGGTTTTAATCAGGGGATATTTCCTCTTACTGAAAAAGATGAAGAGTATTTAAATGATGAATTAAAGATAAAAATAGGTTTAGAAGATACAGTAACTAGAAATATACTTCATCAAGAAAAGACATTACGTTTTATAAAAGAAACAAAGAATTTAATAATTACTTATCCAATTTATACTTCTAGTGAGATAGAAATTTCTAATTTGAATGATATATTAAGATATTCAGTTATCAAAGATATTAAACCAAATTATCGTTATTCTAACTTAAATAATAAATTATCTTTAGGAAAGATGCTTGATACTTATATGAAATATGGTGTTAAAGAAAATAATCTAGATTTACTTTTAAATAATTATAAAGATTTAGGCTATAGAAGTTATGATAATCAGTTTAATGGGATCAACTTAGGTACATTAAATGAATTTAAAAAGAAAAGTTTAACTCTTTCTTATTCGAGTATTGATGCATATTTTCATTGCGCTTTCCGTTTTTATATAAGTAATATCTTAAAATTAAATATTTATGAAGAAACCTTTATGAATTATATCGGATCTCTATTTCATTTTGTATTATCAGAATATTATAAAGATGATTTTAATTTTGAAATTTCTTGGGCTAGATTTTTACAAGATAATGAAAAAGAATTAACAAAAAAAGAAGAATTTTTCTTACAAAAATTAAAGGAAGAATTAAAGTTTATTATTAGTGTTTTAGACGAACAAAAGAATTATACTGATTTTAAAGATGTTTTATTAGAAGAGAGTATCAATATTGATAAAAGTAATTCAATATGGAATATAAACTTTGTGGGCATAGTTGATAAAATATTATCTATGGAACAAAATGATCAAAAGTTAGTTTCTGTAGTTGACTATAAAACAGGTAACCCTTCACTCGATTTAACTAAATTACAATATGGTATGGGTATGCAGTTACCAATCTATTTATATTTAATAAAAAATAAATGGAATGCCGCTAAAATAATAGGGTTTTATCTGCAGAAAATAGTACCATCTATTATAAATAGAGATCCTAAAAAGACTTATTTAGATCAAAAGAAAGATTATTTAAAATTACAAGGTTATAGTATTAATAAAGAAAGTTTGCTAAGTTATTTTGATAATACTTATGAAAATAGTAATTTAATAAAGAGTATGAAAACTACTAGTAAAGGTTTTTCTAGTTATGCAAAAGTATTAACAGAGGAAGAAATAGAATCACTTAATAAATTAGTTGATAAAAATATTAATATTGCTATAGAAAAGATTACTAGTGGGGACTTTAAAGTTAATCCAAAACAAATAGGTGGCGATTTAATAGGGTGTGAATTCTGTAAGTTTAAAGATATTTGTTTTAAAAATAATAAAGATATTATAACTCTAAAAGAATATAAAGATTTAAGTTTTTTAGGGGGTGATGATTATGCCTAGATGGACTGATGAACAACTACAAGCTATCAATGAAAGTGGTACTAATATTATTGTAAGTGCTGGCGCGGGAAGTGGTAAAACTGCTGTTTTAACTGAGCGTGTAATTACTAAATTAAGACAAGGAATAAATATTAATGAATTATTGATTTTAACTTTTACTAAAGCAGCTGCTGCGGAAATGAAAGAAAGAATTCGTGCTTCTATCAAAAAAGATCCATCTTTACATAAACAATTAGATTTAATTGATACAGCGTATATTACAACATTTGATAGTTATGCCTTATCGATTGTTAAAAAATATCATTATCTTATTAATGTTTCTAAAAATATTAATATTGGAAATGATAATGTTTTTAAATTAGAAAAAAAGAAAATAGTAGATGAATTATTTGAAAATATGTATGAACAAAGTAATTCTAATTTCTTAAATATGATAAGTGATCTATGTTCTAAAGATGATAGAGAAATTAGAGATTATGTACTTTCTTTAAATGAAAAATTATCACTACGAATTGATAAGAAGGATTATTTAGAAAAATATTTAGAAAAATTTTATACTGTGGAAAACATTAATAAATTATTAGATAAGTATAATAGTTTATTAATGGATATGTTAAATGATTTAAAACGAAGTATTGAAGATATTTCTTATTATGTAGATGAATCTTATTATAGTAGCGTAAAAGAATCTTTGGAAAAATTAATAAATTCAAAAAATTATGATGAAATAAAGAGTAATATTGATATTAAATTACCAATGTTATCACGTGGTAGTGAAGATGAAGTAAAGTTAAAAAAAGAAGCTATTAGTGAACATATTAAGAAAATTAAAGAACTTTGTAGTTATGATAGTAGCGAGGATATTAAAGATTCTTTAATACGTACTAAGGTATATGTAGAACCCCTAATTCAAATGTTACAGGAATTTGATCGAAGAATTTGGAATTATAAATTTAAAAATGATATTTATGAATTTACAGATATCGCTATGATGGCTATTAAAGTATTAGATGAAAATTCTAGTGTTGGTGATGAATTAAAATATTCTTTAAAAGAAATATTAGTAGATGAATACCAAGATACTAGTGATTTGCAGGAAACTTTTATTAAGCATATAGAAAATAATAATGTTTATATGGTAGGTGATATTAAGCAATCTATATATCGCTTTAGGAATGCTAATCCATATATATTTAAAGATAAATATGATAATTATTCTAAACATCAAGGTGGTATAAAAATAGATTTAAATAAAAACTTTCGTTCTAGAAATGAAGTATTAACTGATATAAATTTACTTTTTGATTATATTATGGATGACGAAATAGGTGGAGCTGCTTATAAAAATAGTCATAGAATGGTATTTGGTAATATGACTTATGAAGAACAAGGAAAAACACCTGATAATCATCATATGAATATTTTAAGATATAATTATGAACGAGGTTTTGAATTTACTAAAGAAGAAGTGGAAGCTTTTATTATTGCAGAAGATATTAAAAATAAAGTAAATAGTAATTATCAAGTTTTTGATAAAAAAACTTCTACAGTTAGAACTTCTACTTATAATGATTATGTTATTCTAATGGATCGTACTACTAATTTTGAATTATATAAAAAAATATTTGAATATTTAGGAGTACCTCTTGCTATTCACAAAGATGAATCACTTACAGGAGAAGTTGATAGTCTAGTACTTAAAAACTTACTTTGTTTAATAAAATGTATTAAACTACATCAATATAATACAGAATTTAAATATTATTTTACTAGTGTTGCTAGAAGTTTCTTATTTAGATATGATGACAACAAGATTCTAGATTTCTTTGTAAATAATAATTTTAAAGATAATGAATTATATAATAGTTGTCTAGATATCAGTGAAAAACTAGATTATTTAACTCCATTACAATTATTAAATAAAATAATGGAGGAATTTAATATTTATGAAAACATTATCAAAACTGGCAATATTAGTTCATCTATGGTCCAATTTGAATATTATATCAATTTAAGTGAGGATTTAATTGGTTTAGGATATGATTGTTATAAATTTATTGATTATATAAAAGAAATAATAGATGAAGCATATGATATGAAATATAGTATTAATACAGGAGAAGTTGATTCAGTTAAAATGATGACTATTCATAAGTCAAAGGGATTAGAGTATCCAATCTGTTATTTTAGTGGTTTATATAAGACTTTTAATATTAGTGATTTAAAAGAAAGAATTTTATATGATTCTGAATATGGAATAATTACACCATTCTTTAATGAAGGTATTGGTGAAGTGATTACTAAGAAATTATTAAAAACTAGATTTATTAAGGAAGAAATATCTGAAAAGATTCGTCTTTTCTATGTTGCATTAACACGTACTCGAGAACATATGATATTTGTTTTACCAAGTAGTGAAGAAGATTTAAATATTAAAGATATTGTAGATAACCAAGTTCGTTTAGAATATCGCTCTCTTGCGGATATTATTAATTCTCTTAATAGTAAGTTAAATGATTATACTAAAGAAGTAAATCTAGAGAATTTATCATTATCTAAAGATTATAATATAATTATTAATAAAGAAATAGAAAATACTTCTGATAATATTGATCCTTTAGAAGTAAAAGACTTAATTATAGATAATAAAGAAATAACTAGTGAAAGTTTCTCTAAAAAAACTCATGAAGTAATTTCTGCATGTCAACAAAAAAACATTGATCTAGGATTAAATATTCATAGTATTTTAGAAAATATAGATTTTAAAAATCCTAATTTTACTTTAATTCAAGATGAATTTTATAAAAATAAAGTTATTAATTTTTATAATAAATTAGATGATATAAATAATGCTAATATATATCAAGAATACGAATTTATGTATGAAAAAGATGAAACAATATATCATGGTATTATTGATTTAATGCTTGAATATCCTGATTTTATCAGAATAATCGACTATAAACTCAAAAATGTCAAGGATTCTCTTTATACAAAACAATTGACAGGTTATAAAAATTATGTCGAACAAATAAGTGGAAAACCTGTTACAATTGAATTATATTCAATTCTTGATGAGACGTTTGAAAAGGTAATGTAGTTATGCATTACTTTTTAATTTTATTACCCAAGTATATTATATTTAAATAGTTACACTTGCAAAAAAAATTGAATTGGTATATAATAAACATCATTTC
>CANTWP010000022.1 GCA_947853245.1 uncultured Bacilli bacterium
TCGAACCTACGACCTAACGGTTAACAGCCGTGCGCTCTACCGACTGAGCTAATTGGGCATCAATTCATGTGACTATTTAAGTATACATTAAATATTTTCTTTTGGCAATACTTTTTTATAATTTTTTTAACTTTTTTTATCAAAATATAAGCTATTTACTTAAATTTTGGTTTATGTTAAAATCAAAATGGTGATTAAATATGAATAATGTTAAGTTTAGTATCATAATTCCAGCCTATAATGCAGGAAAATATATATCAGAAACAATTGATAGTATAAAAAATCAGACTTACCAAAATTACGAAATAATCGTTATAGATGATGCTTCAACTGACAATACCTTAAAAGAAGTACAGAAATATAACAATATTATTATATTACAAAATGAAATAAATATGCGTCAAGGAGCTGCCCGTAATAAAGGATTAGACACAGCCTGTGGCGATTATATATTCTTTCTAGATGCTGATGATATATTTTATTCAAACGATGTATTAGAAAAATTAGTAAATGTCATTAATAATACTAAAACCGATATAATTTATACTGGAATGGATATCAATGGTCATAAAAGATTTCAGGTTATTCCTACTATAGATAATTGTAAAAAAGAAGTACGTCTTTCAAATTATGAATATGCTAATGTTTGTTCCATTTGTTGGAATAGAAACTTTATCGAAGAAAATCATATTCGTTTTCCAGAAATGATCTGTTATGAAGATGTATATTTTAACTTTCTAGGTATTTCTAAAGCAAAAAGCTACACTATTGCAAATTTTATTTCTTATAAATATCTACCACGTAATGAGGGTACTACGACTAAAAAGACATTTAAACAAGCTATAGACACCATTAAACTTATAGAACATTTAACAGAATTAAAAGATATAATTGAACCATATCATATAAAATATTTAAAAGAAAGAATCGAACAGCAAAAACAACAATTACTTATACGTATCGATCGAGTTTTAAATGAAAGGATTTAAAAACTTATGAAAAAATACATTTTAACATTATTAACTTTTTTTCTTTTCTTTTGTTTTTCAACTAACGTTCAAGCCATAGAAATAAACTCTAAACACGCTATTATGTATAACTTGAATGATAATACTATTATTTACGAAAAAGAAGCTTACCAAAAAACTGCAATTGCTAGTTTAACAAAAATTATGACGTGCCTAGTATCAATTGAAAATATTGATAATTTAGATTCTAAAATAACTATAAATAGAGATGCCTTTACTGGTTTAGCAGAGGCCAATGCTTCATTAGCAGGATTTCACATTGGTGATCAAGTAACTTACTTAGACTTATTAATGGGTTTATTTCTACCATCTGGAGCTGATGCCGCTAGAGCCTTAGCAATCAATATTGCTGGTAATGAAGAAAACTTTGTTAAATTAATGAACCAAAAAGCCAAAGATTTAAATTTAGCCAATACTCATTTTGTTAATATAACTGGTCTTGATACCGAAGGACATTACTCGACTGTTTATGATATTGCTAATTTGTTAAAATATGCTCTATCAAATCCTACATTTAAACAAATCTATGAAACAAACCAATATACAACCACTAATAATCTAAAATTTTATTCAACAAGAATTACAAGTACTAAAAATTATTCTCTAGATATATCTAAAATAAATGGCTCTAAGACAGGATATACAGGCGATGCTGGATTATGTTTAGCTAGTACCGCTACTTATAATAATGTAAACTTCTTATTAGTAACAACCGGAGCTAATCCAAATGCTAATATTCCATATAACTTTACAGACGCCTTAAGTCTATATAGTTATTATGATAATAATTATAGTTATCAAAATATTTTAAATAAAGATCAATTATTAGTTACATTGGATGTTGACTACAGTTCAAATAATTCCTACAATGTTTTAGCACAAGAATCAATACAGAAATATCTCCCCAATAGTTTTTCTATTAATGAAATAACATATGAATGGAATGGACCTTCTAAGATATCTTATAAAAATCATTTAGGAGATAAGTTAGGTACTATAGATATTATTTATAATGAGAAAATATTAGAAAGTATTGATGTTTATTTAAATAACAAGATAAGCTTTAATCTTATTAGTTATTTAATACAAACTAAAATAATTTATCCAATTGGTATAATTACTATTATCTTTATATTTCTTATTGTTTTACTCAATAAAAAAATAAACTCGCATTAAATAAAATGCGAGTTTTAATTTAATCAAAAACCCCTAAATGTGTTAAAATTTTAATTCCACTCAATTATTAAAAATAATTCATTTTCTTATCGGAGATAATAACTCCATTTGTTTAATATAATTAGTTAGATACTCTGACCACTCAGGAACATTTTCTTCATAAAATAAGTTTTCTAAAAAATCAATCATAATTTTAACTCTTTTTAATGCTTCTCGTTTACCAGCATTAGTCATCATCATATTTGGAAGTTTTAAGAGTTTTTCAAAAAAATGATTTATAGCATTATCAGTATCGTGAGTTGTGCCTAGTGAATTATACCCTTAAGCTGTTATATCCATATTAGGATAAATATTGTTATCAAATATTATACCATTACCTTTATCACTTACAGCATAAACAATTGACCGAATAATTCCATGTGCACCCAGTGCATCACACATATCAGCATCACTAACTATTTTCCCTTCAAGGGTTGTAGGTCGTATTCCTTTTAGAGATTTACTATAACTCATATTTTGAATAATATTTAAAATTTGTATTTGAATATTTTCACTAACATTTACTTTATTCAATATTCTTTTAGCATGCGTTAGACTCTTTGCATTTTCTATGCCAACAATTTTATAATCATCTACATCATGTAGTAAAGAGGCTATTTCAACTATTTCTCTATTTGCATCTTCTGCTTTAGCAAATCTCAATGACAAATCTTTTACTCTAAGGATATGATCCATACCATGACCAGAATTATCATTATTTAATATTTCAAAAACCATTCTTTCCATTTCATCTAACATATTCTATAACACCCCAATTAATGATATTGTATCACAAATAAGTCTTTATTCGACAAAAAGAAATAATAATAACCACTAAACTACTATAAACAAGATTTATAAATAAAAACAGAACACTTTAAAAGTGTTCTGAAATTTTAAGAATTGGTGACCCGTAAGGGATTCGGACCCTTGTATGTAGCCTTGAGAGGGCTATGTGTTAAGCCACTTCACCAACGGGCCATAATAATGTCACCACAATGACATTATTAATTTTAACATAATATCTATATTTTGACAATCATTATAGATAATTTATTTTTAATAATTTTTTATAAAGTTTGAAATCCTTTTCTCTAATCTATCTTTGCCAAGTAAACTTATCATTTGATATAAATTAGGAGTTTGAGCTTTAGAAGTTAGTGCTACTCTAATTACCATCGCAATATCTCCTACATGGCCCTTATATTGTTCTGGATTTTCTTTATAATCTTTTACTTCTCTAGCATATCCTAATTCTTCAGATAAATCTTTTAATTTTTCAAACCATTCTGATTCATTATCAGATTGAACATAGTATTTTTGAATAAATAGAGACAAAATATTCTTTATTTCATCTATATCTTTAATAACATCAAATTCATATTCTTTATTAACATTATCAAATAATTCATCATACATATACCATACTTGATTTTTAATATCACTATAACAAGAATAGTCTTTTCTTGGTTTCTTTTGTTCTCTTTCAATATTGAATATTCCAATACTAAAATCTTTATATTTTACTAGTAAATCATAAAATTCTTGATCAAACTCTTTAGTCCACTCTAATAAATTATCATATACTTCGGTAGCTTTTAATCTACTAATATAATTTCTAGAGATATTAATTAATTTTTCAATATCAAATAATGAACCACTAGC
>CANTWP010000023.1 GCA_947853245.1 uncultured Bacilli bacterium
ATTATAATATGTTTTTTTTAATTAGTCAATGTTTAATTAATAATGTTTAATTATAAATACTGTATTTTATAATATGTTTTTATATTTTAATTTATTAATGATAAGAATAAAGTTTTTTCAGTCATTATGTTATAAATTTGGTTAATTAACAATATAATCAATTTTATTTAAGTATAAATTATGATAAGAACTTGCTTTTATTTGTAAAATATTTTAAAATTAATAATAGGATATGGTCGGTTAGGAGAATTGAGTTTATGAATAATAAGATACTTGTTAATATAATAGTACCTTCAATAGAATCAAGTTTTAATGTTTATATTCCAATCAATAAAAAAATTGGTACTATTAAAAAATGTATTTTAAAATGTATTGGTGAATTATCAGATGGATATTTTGAATATGAGGATAAGGTCATTATATTAGATCGTGATACTGGAAAAGAATTTGATAATAATATGTATTTAAAAGATACAGATATAAAAAATGGTACAAAATTAATTATTATTTAGTTTCTAAAAGAGGTGTGAATAATGAGATTATCTTTGATTAAGCAAAATAAGATTTATGATATTATTCTTCCTAAAATTGTTGAAGGAAGTTATTGGATAAGCGATGATGATGCAAATGGAATACGAAAAAATGTTATTTCTGTTGAAGCTACCGATGGAAAATGGGATTTGATTAGTAATAAAGAATATTATTGTGTGGAAAATAATATAATAAAATCTAACATTGAATTACAAAATTATTGCTTTTATCAGATAGAAAGTAATGCCAATAAAAAAAGAGAGCTTATATATGTTTCACCAGTTAAAGTAAATTATAATTATTATAATGTTAGTGGTTTATTAGACCAAGGATTATTTATAGGTGGCAGTAAGAAAGATACCATTGAGTATAATATTTTAGAAGCTAATTGTGCTACTATAATGAAAAAAGAAAATAAGATTTACATAATAGATAATAATTGTCAATATGGTATATATGTAAATAATGTTAAGATTAATAAAGAAAAAGTATTGAAAATAGGTGACATTATTTTTATAATGGGTTTAAAAATATACTATTTTATAAAATATAATAATAATGTTCCTTGTATTTATTTAGCAGTTAATAACTATGATAATAATTCTATTTTAGTAAATAATATTTCTTCAATGAATCTTATTTATAATGATACTGAATTTTTTGAAGATCCTGAAGAAATTAGCTTTTCATTATATGAAGAAAAAGATTATTTTTATCGAACGCCTAGATTTATTAATCATCTTACTAAATTAGTGGTAAATTTAGATGCGCCTCCTGCCAAACAGGAATCAGAAGAACATCCTATGTTATTAACTGTAGGTCCTATGATTACTATGTCTATGACTTCTGTAGTGATGGGATACGTAGCTGTTAATAATTTAGTAAGTGGAGATACTACTTTAGAAAGAGCTATGCCATCTTTAGTAATGTGTGGAGCTATGCTGGCTAGTACTTTTATTTGGCCAATATTTTCTAAGCGTTATCAAAAAAGTCAACAAAAAAAGAAAGAAAAAAAGAGACAAAAATTATATAGTGCTTATATTGAAGAAAAAAGAAATCTAATAATTGAGACTAAGCGCAAACAAGCGGAAATTTTAAACAACAGTTTTCCTAATACAAAATACTGTGAAGAAGTAATACTCAATGGATATACTAATTTATGGCAAAAAAGAATTGAAGATGAAGACTATTTAACCATAAATTTAGGTATTGGTGATTGCCCAGCAGAAATAGAAATAAAATATCCAGAAGATCACTTTTCACTGGAAACTGATAATTTAAGGGATTTAGTTGCTAAAATTGGTAATGAACCTAGAATATTATCTGGAGTTCCAATTATTTTATCATTTCTAAAAAATTATATTTGTGGTATTGTTGGGGAAGAAGAATTAATTAGTGAATATATGCGACGTTTAATAATTCAAATTATGGCATTTCATAGTTATGATGATCTAAAGATAGTTATTTTGACAGATGATGATAGTGAATATGAATGGAAATTTTTAAAGGACGCACCCCATTTATTTTCAGATGATAGAAGTTTAAGGTTCTTTGCAACTAATAATAATGAGTATAAAGAAGTTTGCTACTATTTAGAAAGAATTTTTCAATTAAGAAAAGGAGATAAAGATACAATAATTCCTGTACAAAATCTGGATAAAATATATCTTATAGTTACTGATAGTTTTAAGAAAGTTAGAGATTTTGATGTATTAAATAATATTTTGGATAATAAAAACAATTTAGGATTTAGTTTAATTATATTAGATAAAAAGATAACAAATTTACCAGAACAGTGCAAAACGATCATTAATATTAATTCTGATTATGGTGAATTGCGTACATCAGAAAACTTTATTGATGGTACAAAATTTACTGTAAATTTTAATAGTGATATTAATTTTGATGATTGTACTAAAAAACTTGCTAATATCCCAATCGACATAGATAGTGATGATGAGGGACAGTTACCAAATAAAATTGGCTTTTTGGAGATGTATGATGTAGGAAAAGTAGAACAATTAAATTCTTTGCTACGTTGGAAAAATAACAATCCTATATTAAATTTACAAGTTCCTGTTGGTGTTGGTAAAAATGGTGAACTTATTAGTATTGATTTACATGAAAAATATCATGGACCTCATGGTTTAATTGCGGGTATGACCGGTTCAGGTAAATCAGAATTTATTATTACTTATATATTGTCAATGGCTATTAATTATCATCCTTATGAAGCTCAGTTTATCTTAATCGATTATAAAGGTGGTGGATTAGCTGGAGCTTTTGAAAACAAAAATATAGGCTTTAAATTGCCGCATTTAGTTGGAACAATCACTAATTTGGATGCTAACGAAATCACTAGAAGTTTAGCATCTATAGAATCTGAATTAAAAAGGAGACAAGCTATTTTTAATAAAGCTAGAGAAATATCTGGGGAAAGTACAATAGATATTTATAAATATCAAAAGATGTATCGAAATGGTCAAATTGATGAACCAATATCACATTTATTTATAATCAGCGATGAATTTGCAGAATTAAAAAATCAACAACCTGAATTTATGGATCAACTTATTTCTACTGCTCGTATAGGACGTTCATTAGGAGTTCATTTAATACTTGCAACGCAAAAGCCAAGTGGTGTAGTTGATTCTCAGATTTGGAGTAATACAAGATTTAGGGTTTGTATGCGTGTTCAAGAAAAGTCTGATTCAAACGAAGTTATTAAGTGCCCAGATGCCGCACTATTAAAACAAACTGGTAGATTTTATTTTCAAGTTGGTTATAATGAAATATTTGTATTGGGTCAAGCTGCTTATGCTGGAGGTAAATATTTCCCGGAGGAAAAAGTAAAAAAGACATTAGATACTTCTATTAATTTTATAAATAATATTAGTTATGTTATAAAACAAGTAGAAACAAGACAAAAACAGGAGGTTTTACAATCCCAAGGTGAAGAATTATTAAACATTGTAAAATATTTGGATTCAATAGCAAAATCGGAAGATATACATTGCAAACCTTTGTGGTTGGAGAAAATAGCTGCTGATATTCGTGTAGATAAATTAGCGATTAAATATAGTTATCAGAAAGAAAACTATATTATAAATCCTATAATAGGTGAATATGATATTCCGTCTAATCAGGAACAGAAGTTATTGACTCTTCCTATTTCTAAAAATGGTAATGCTTTAATATATGGTGCACCAGGTAGTGGTAAAGAAAATTTTATTAATACTGTTATTTATTCATCGATGTTGTATTATACTCCAGAAGAAGTAAATTATTATATTGTAGAATTTGGCTCAGGTTCTTTAAAGTCTTTTAAAAATTATCCAATAGTTGGCGATATCGTTGATTCTAGTGATGAAGAAAAACTAGTTAATCTATATAAAATGATTAATAAGTTAATTAATGAACGACGTGTTCTTTTTGAGGATTATAATGGAGATTATTATAATTATTGTAAGAATAGTGGATTTAGTGTTCCATCAATAGTTGTAATTATTAATAATTATGAATCTTATCAAGAAACTTACTCTAATTATGATGACATTTTAGTAACTTTATCTCGTGAGGGTAGTAAGTATGGTATATATTTTGTTATTACTGTTAATACACCTAATGGCATAAGATTTAAATTAAAACAAAATTTTTCAATAATTTATTCATTACAACAAAATAATAATGATGATTACTTATCAATATTAGGTAATGTTAGAAAAACATATCCTGCTAAAATATTTGGCCGTGGTATTATTAAACAAAATGATTCCATCTATGAATTCCAAACAGCTAATATTGCCGATTTAGATAACATAAATCAATTTGTAAAACAACAATGTGAAGTATTTAGTGCTAAGTATAATATTAAAGCAAAATCTATTCCTATGTTACCAAAAGAAGTAACAGAGAAAGATATAATGAATACCCTTACTAATAAACATGTTTTAGCAATTGGTGTTGATAAAAATAGTTTAGATGTTGCATTATTAAATTTTAAACGAAATTTTGTTACATTAATTTCTTCATTAGATCTTAATCAAATTACATCATTAGTAAATCCTCTAATTAAACAAATTATTGCTAAAGGAGATTATGATTTAAA
>CANTWP010000024.1 GCA_947853245.1 uncultured Bacilli bacterium
TAAAATATATATTGATAACATCCCTAAATGCTTTTCTAAAAAGTACTAATTTTTAATATTTCTACTAATATTTAATAATATTCCCATACCACATAAAGTAATAAGCAAACTAGAACCTCCATAAGAAAGAAAAGGAAGCGTTACTCCTGTAACAGGGATTAATCCTACTACTACCATTAAATTAAGTACTGTTTGAAAAGCAAGTTGAAAAGTTATCCCAAATGCTAAATATTTACCAAATAAATCTTTACATTTTCTAGATATTTTAAATCCATTTATAATAATTATTAAAAATAAAGTAGCAACGATAAGTATACCTAAAAAGCCAAATTCTTCACTAATAATAGCAAATATAAAGTCAGTTTGTGGCTCTGGTAAATAGAAATGTTTTTGAATAGAGTTACCAAAACCTAATCCAAATAATCCTCCAGGGCCAATTGCGTATAAACTTTGGATTATTTGAAAGCCACTACCTAAAGGATCTGACCAAGGATTTAAGTAAGATAAAATTCTACTCATACGATAAGGAGCAACTGCTATTAAGCCAGTTATACCCGCTAAGCCAATTAATCCCATACCTATAAAGAATTTAAGACTAACACCACCTACAAACAATAATCCTATTATAGACATAACGATAATAATACCAGTACCAAAGTCTGGTTGTAACATAATAAGACCAAAAATAAATAAAGTAATACCTAGTATTGGTACTACACCCTTCCATACAAATTTCATATTCTTTTCATTATTTACTAAATATTTAGAAGTAAATATAATAAGTGCTAACTTGGTAAATTCACTAGGTTGAATACCGAAGGAACCTACTCCAAACCAGCTTCTACTTCCATTTCGTACCATACCTATACCAGGGATTGCTACTAAAACTAGAAGAATAATACATCCCAATAAAAATAAATTAGATTTTTTAAAATATGTTTGATAATCAATTTTACTAATTATAAGCATAGCAACATATCCAATTACAAAAAAAATAAATTGATGACGTACATATTTTAATGGATCGTTATATTTATATTCAGCCCAAACATTGGATGCTGAATATATCATAATAATACCAAATATAGATATTAAGGTAATGCTAATTAATAAAAGTATTTCTACTTGCTTTTTCTTCATATTACACCTTAACTTTCTATTTAAATTTATGCAAAATAAAACCCAATATACTTGTCTATTGAGTTTTACTAATTTCATTTTTATATGATTTTTAAATATTATTTATCTAAATCTAGGTTAGTTATTTTAAAATACTCTTTAACTACTTCTATTGTATCTAGTATAACATTTTTACGACTGCAACCAATTAAACTATGTTCTAATTCTTGTAAGACCTTATCTATATGAATATATTTTAACTCAAACATACCTTCTTTTTCATTGTCAGTTAAATCTATTTTCGATAAATCAGGTTTTTGATCAGTTTTAATTATATAGTAATTAGCAATATACTTGGAATTTACTCCAATACTTGGATAATCTCTATTCATATATGTTATTATCATAAATGGTACTCTATCTTCAACTGGAATATTCATACCTGTTTCTTCTAATAATTCTCTTGATAAACATTCTGATAAGGTTTCACCTTCTTCTAAATGACCACCAGGCAATTGATAGTTATTAGCACTACATCCAATGAGAATTTCATTATTTGAATTTATAATTAAAGCTTTAGCTCTTTGTACTATTTTATTTATGTCTTCATCATTTAATAAATCATAATTATATAATATTTCTTTCAACTTTATCACCTCTTTTTTATACAAAAAAGCAGAATCACCTTATTGTGACTCTGTGTTATACATGTGTAGGATTTATGCACAGCACAGCTTATCTTTTGGACTTATGTGCTCTCACTGACTAGAATATACAATACTTTTATTTATTTGTCAACTATTTCTCAGTTTTGCTTCACACATTAGATAATGGTATAGTTTACTAGCGTGCCCACTTTTTTGACACTAAAATCATAAGAATTATCTATCTTGTTTTCCCTTTAGTTGCAATATTTTCCTGTTCTTCTTCAATACCTAAAAAGTTTTTTTCATCTAATCTATCGTATAAAACTTCCAAATTAGTGATTTTATAATTTCCACTCATTTTAGACTCTTCCCATTTGTATTTTGGGAGTTCCAACATTTGCTTAATTTTTAATGATGCATTAGGCAAAATTGGGGCAATCATATTAGATATGTTAGAAATCATATAGATACATGTATATGTGGTATTATTAAACCCGTCAATATCTTCTTTTACTTGAATCCAAGGTTGTTGACTATCATAGTATTTATTTGCAAATCCAATATATTCAAAAATTTGAGTTACAGCGTTTCTGATTTCACCTTTTTCAAAATATTCTCCTATTAATTTATAACTTTTTTGAGTAACATTTATAATCGATTCATCAACTTCAGATTCTTTAATTTCGCCGTCAAATTTTTTGTTAATAAATGATAAATTTCTATTTACAAAATTTCCTAACATTCCTACTAAAAATTTATTATGTGTTTGAATTATATCACTTAGTGAACAATTCATATCATTTGTTTCAGGTCCTTTGAAAGAAAAATAAAATCTTAATGTATCACTGTCAAACATCTCTAACAATTCGTTTGCAGTAATTAAATTTCCCTTTGACTTACTCATTTTTTCATTGTTTAAATTAACATATGCTGAAGAAACAATATAATCTGGTAATTTATAATTATTTTTAATTGCTAGCAATAATGCAGGATATATTGTTGTATGAAATGGTATATTATCTTTACCATGAACATAATAAGTCTTTAAATTTGGATTATCCTTTGACATAAACTCATCAAAATCAATTCCTCTTTTTTCAGCCACTTGCTCTCCAACTGATAAATATCCTAACACAGCCTCTATCCATACATATATTCTTTTATCTTTATATCCATCAACAGGAACTGGAACACCCCAATCCAATTGACGAGTTGCAGCCCTATTCACTAACCCCATATCAATATATTTTTGAGCCTCGCCCAAAGCATTTTTTCTCCATTTGCCTTTATTATTATCAATTAATGTTTGTAAAGATTGTTCAAAGTCTGGTAGTTTGAAATACAAATGCTTATTTTTTTTCATAATCGTTGCAGCTCCACAT
>CANTWP010000025.1 GCA_947853245.1 uncultured Bacilli bacterium
CAAGAAGAAATAATAGGAGCATATGATATTGAGAGACATAGAAAGATGATGGCAGAAGCTGAAAAAGAAGAAGCAAAGAATTGAGGGTATAAGTCAAGGTATTGAACAAACAGCTAGAAACATGCTAAAAGACAATGTTCCAGTTGCAACAGTTTCAAAATATACAGGTTTATCTATTGAGCAAATAAATAAATTGAATAATTAATTCTGTAACAAAAAAGCCTAGCTAAGCTAGACTTTTTATTATTGCTTTTCTTCTTATTCTTTATTTTTTCCTAGACCTTCTAAAGCACGTAATACTTCAACGGGTAAAGCAAAAATAACTGTATTTGATTGATCAGAAGATAAATCATTTAAAGTTGCTAAAGTACGTAAATGTAAAGCACCAGGTGTACTTCCCATTATATTAGCAGCGTTTGCTAAATTCTGTGCAGCTTCTACTTCACCTTGTGCTTTAGTAATAACAGAAGCCTTCTCACGTTCTGCTTCAGCAGCTTTAGCAATAACTCTTTTCATTTCTTCTGGCAGAGAAACATCTTTTAATTCTACATTTTCTACTTTAATTCCCCAAGCATCAGTAGCCTTATCAATAACAGTACAGATTTCAGCAGAAATTTTTTCACGATCACTTAATAATTGATCTAATGTTACTGAACCAACAATATTACGCATAGTAGTTTGAGCAAGTTGACTAACAGCATAATAGAAATTTTCTACTTCTAGAACAGATTTACCAGCATCAAATACTTTGTAATAAATAACTGCGTTGATTCTAATAGAAACGTTATCACGAGTGATTGTTTCTTGCTCTGGAACATCTACCGCTTTAGTTCTAATATCAACTTTTTTATAGAATTGAACTACAGGTAGTACTATTCTCCAGCCTGGCATTAACACTTTTGAAAATTTTCCGAAAGTAAATAAGATACCTCTTTCATATTCATTAATTTGACGAACAGAACTTAGAATAATAATAGCAATAATAATAATTAACACGACCAACATACGTGTACCTCCTTTATATAGTAATTATAACAGATTTTATGAATTAAAGAAATTAATTATACTAAATTTTAAAAAAAACTAGCAATTTCTAAAATTTATGATAAAATGAATATAGGGTGATACTATGACTGATTTAGACACAATAAAAAATACATTAAGTACTAATCCATATTTATCAACAGAAATAAAAGATAATTTGTTTGAGTTAGTAGTTTTATTTAATAAAAACTTTAAAGAAATAGCCCTGGATAATCTTAATGAAAGATTAAAAACATTGAAAATTGAAAGAATTAGTAGTTTCCTGAGCAAAAGGGTTTCTAAATATGATATACATAAAAATATTATTTATTTTAATGATAAAGAGTTAAAAAAAGATTATGATGCACGTCATATTCTAATGTTAGAATTAATAAATATTATCACTTCTAATAATGATTTTAGTGGTTTTAATTATGATGGTAAATTTGAAGCTTTAAATTTAGGATATACTGAAGTACTCGCTAATTTCCTAGTTGGAAATGATGGTGAAGAAATGATTTATCCACATGAAGCTGTTATGGCAAATTTGCTTTCGATTGTTATTGGTGATGATACGATGAAGAATGCATATTTTCAGAATGATTATAAGTTATTACTAGATACTGTAAAGAAAGTAGGAATTGAATTAGCTGGAAAGAATGGATTTATGAATTGGAATAGTTTAGCTAATTATTATTCTAATAGAGGAGAATAAAATGGAATTGTTAAATAGGGGTAAGTGGAACCAAGATAAAATTCAAGAATTGTTTGTTCGTATGATTGGTAATTGTGAACTTAGTAAAGATCAAATTGAAAAAATTTCCAACAATTTAGTATATGACAATAGATGTCTAGGTAGTGACACTAGTAGGAATCGTGCTTCAATTGAACGATTTAATTTGGAAAAAGAATCGTTATTAGCGCCTGCTAGTAACTGGATAGAAGAAACTAGGAAAAAGGTTGCCTAGTTTTTTCTTATATAGTTTTTTCTTATATAATAATTTTTTTGTTGAAAAATATGACATTTTAGTATATACTATTACATGTATTGGAGGAAAATTATGAAGAATATTAAAGAAATAAGTGTTAAGATAGAAGGAGAAAAATGGAGTTCTGCTGTTGATAAGGCTTTTGTATCAGCAAATTCTAAAGCAAAAATCGATGGTTTTAGACCAGGTCATGCACCTAAAGAAGTATTTTTTAAAAAGTATGGAAAAGAATCTTTATACCAAGAAGCTGCAAAGATCGTTTTAGAGGATGCTTATCGTGAAGTGTTTGATAATAATAAAGATTTACAAATAGTTGCGTATCCTGATATAGATATTAAGTCTATTGATGAAAATGGTGTAGAGTTTACATTTAAATTAACTTTGAAACCAGATGTAAAATTAGGTAAATATAAAGGGTTAGATGTAAAGAAGAAAAGTGTAAAAGTAACTAACGAAGAAGTTGAACATGAAATTGAACATTTACGTAGTCATTATTCAGAAGAAGTATTAAAAGAAGGTGCTTTGGAAGATGGTGATATTGCTGTTATCGATTTTGAGGGTTTTAAAAATGGAGTAGCTTTTGAAGGTGGAAAAGGTGAAAACTATTCATTAAAGATAGGTTCAAATACTTTTATTCCAGGCTTTGAGGAACAATTAATTGGTATGAATAAGGGAGAAGAGAAAGAAATTAATGTAACTTTCCCAGAAGATTATCATAGCGAAGAATTAAAAGGACAACCTGTTATCTTTAAAGTTAAACTTAATGATGTAAAAACTATCAATATTCCAGAATTAAATGAAGAATTCTTTGAAGATTTAGGTATGGAAGGAATTAATTCTAAAGAATCTTTAGAAGAACAAATTAAAGAAAATATTAAAGCTCGTAAAGAAATGGAT
>CANTWP010000026.1 GCA_947853245.1 uncultured Bacilli bacterium
TAGCTCAGTTGGTAGAGCAACTGACTCTTAATCAGTGGGTCTGGGGTTCGAGCCCCCAAGAGGACACCAGTTGAACTTAAAAGATAGATTATTCTATCTTTTTTTCATATAATTATATGGAGGAAACAATATGTATCGTAATACTTATATTGAAATAAATTTAGATAATATTAAATATAATGTTTCAAAAATTATTAATAAATATAATAAATATCAATATTACTTTGGTGTTGTTAAAGCTAATTGTTATAATCACGGTGAACAAAGTATTAAAAGCATTATCGCAGGGGGATGCAATTATTTAGCAGTCGCACTATTAGAAGAAGCTTTAAATATTAGAAAAATAGGTACTACTACCCCTATTTTATGCTTAGGAAATATTAATACAAATTTTTTAGATACTTGTATAGAGAATAATATTACTATAACTATAAATTCTTTAGAATATGCCAAGGAAATAGAGAAAATTAATATAGATTTATCACAATTAAAAACACACATTAAAATCAATACTGGAATGAATCGACTTGGAATAAATAATGAAAGAGATTTAAAAGAAACTATCAGTATTTTAAAAGGAAAAAACATCAATATAGAGGGAATTTATACCCATATATATAAAGCCAGTGATGAAGATACATCTAAAAAACAATTAGACTTATTTAAAAAATTTTATGAAAGTGTTCAAAAGGAAAATTTTAAAATTATTCATTGTCAAGCTAGTGAAGCACTAGAAAAGTATTCTAAACCAAATTTCATCAATGGATGCCGTTTGGGAATTATTATGTATGGCTTTAATACAATTCCCAATATCAATCTAAAATCAACCTTTAAACTTTATAGTCAAATAATTCAAATTCATCATTTAAAAAAAGGTGATACGGTTGGTTATGACGCTAAATATACAGCTTTAGAAAACGAAATAATTGGTGTCGTTAGTATTGGTTATGATGATGGTATTATTAGACAAAATACTGGTCGCAATGTCTATATAAATAATAAACCATACCCTATTATTGGAAATATTTGTATGGATATGTTATTTATTAAAATAGATAATAATGTAAAATTATACGATCAAGTTGAAATAATTAAGGATAACCAACATATTGAAGAAATTGCTAAATATTTAAATACTATTCCTTATGAAATAATGTGTAATGTGGGAAATCGTGTTCCTATCATATATAAAAACGATTCACTTATCTAATGTGAATCGTTTTCTATTAATACTTAAAATAGATAGTATTCTGGTTAAATGTTTCTCTTTTTTGATCCTTATCAGATACAATTAGTGTTTTTATATCATATTCTTCAAATATTTCTTTCCAGTTAATGCCTAATTTAGGATCATCCCAATATATACCATCTTCTAATTCTTTAGCGTAATCGTTATCTACTAAATACTGAAATATTGTATTATCTTCTAAACTCACAAATCCATGTGCAAAACCACGTGGTACAAACAATTGTCTATTATTACTGTCTGTTAAAAGTATAGAAAAGCCTTTACCAAATGTTGGTGAACCAGTTCTTACATCAACCACAACATCAATTACACTACCATTTATGACTTCTACAATCTTGGCTTGGCATTTAGGATTCTTTTGAAAGTGAAGTCCTCTAACTACTCCTTTAGCACTCTTACTTCTACTACATTGTACAACACTCTTAAAATCAATTCCATTTTTGTCTAAATCCTTTTGAATAAAATAAGGATTAAAATAGCCTCTATCATCGCCAAATTTATCTGGTTCTAATATATAGCAATCCTTTAAAGGTGTTTCAATAATCTTCATCATATACTTTTCTCCATTTCTTGCTTATTTAGTTCGGCAATAAACCTTATTAAAGCATCTTCCCAACTTGGTAATTTATATAAACCTTCATCTAATAATTTATCTTTATTTAGTTTAGAATTTAAAGGCCTTTTAGCAGGTGCATTATATTCTAAAGTAGTAATTGGTTTTACCTCTGTACTAATATTAGAAAGTTCTAAAATCTTTTTAGCAAAATCATACCAACTACAAGTGCCTTCATTAGTAACATGATAAGTTCCTTGTTTATCTTTAAGAGCCATATATACTACTAGTTCCGCTAAATCTTTAGAATATGTAGGACTACCTATTTGATCTTGTATTACAGTTAATAAATCCCTGCTTTTTCCTAAACGAATCATAGTTTTAACGAAATTATTACCATGAAGACCAAATACCCAAGAAGTTCTTATAATTAAATTATTATCATAAAATCGCACTTCGCCCTCTCCAAGTTCTTTAGTAAATCCATAATAATTTACTGGATTTACTAAATCATCTGGAAAATATTCTCCTGCTTTTTTACCATCAAAAACATAATCACTACTAAAATAGATCATCTTTGCTCCTACTTGTTCTGCACATTTAGCTATATATTTAGTTCCATTTACATTAATATTAAAACAAATATCTTTTTCTATTTCTGCCTTATCAACCGCAGTATACGCTGCACAATGAAAAATTATATTTGGTTTATAAGTCAATATTATGTTTTGAACTTGTTCCTTATTTGTAATATCCATTTCTTTATAGCTAGGCGCTAAAATATCAGTATAGCCTCTTTTTTCTAATTCTAATTTTATATCATATCCAACTTGACCAGTTATTCCAGTAATTAAAAATTTCATAATACCACCTTTTACTTTGTAACTCAAATATACATTATTTTTATAGAATAATCAATAATAAAAATAAAACATTAGCAATAATCAGAAAATTTCCTTAGTTACAATAAAAAAGCAGGAATGTTAAATTCCTATATATTAAATAAAAACCCCTTTTAACATATCAGAAACCGCAGCATATATTTCAGATATTTTATACCAAGTAGCAAAGTTAACTACACCAGTAACAGGCAGATTAAAAACATTTTGAAATTTTTTGACCGCATTTACTGTATCAGAATCAAAAATGCCATTAGCATTACGTATCAAAGGAATCGCAGGGTAACTTCCTCTTATTTTATTAAGGGAATTTTGTAATAATTGAACTTCCTCACCGCAAGCACCTTCACTTAAATTATAGCCTGGAAAAGAAGTTGGTAAATAAGGAACTAATTCCGCTTTTTTTAATCCAATTGTATTACCATAATAATATCTTACAATTTGTAAAGCATTATAGCCTTGATCCCCTAAAGATTTTGATCCCCACTGACTTAACCAACCTTCCCTTATAACATTTATTCCATCACTATATTGTGCTAAAAAAGGATAAGATGTATTTGGGAATATTAAATATTCCATGAATACTTCATCTACGACATTAGAAATTGTATCAAATATAGTTCGATTATGAGTATATTTTTGATCATATGCCGGTGAAGAAGTTATAGTAAAATTATACCCTTTTGATAAATACCACTCCGTATATACTCTATTTAAAGTAAAAGAAACAATTGCATGAACATTAGCCTTAAGAGTTTCTTTAGGCCAACTTGGATATATTTCTGAGGATGTTACATTCTTAATATAATCTGAAAAAGACACATAATAATTAGGTGCATAAGTATCACTTGGAATGCCATCATGAACTATGATATAAGCAGGTATTACTACTCTAGGTAATACTTTTCCAGAGTCTTCTGTAATATTAGGGTTTTCTGGTATTTTAGCAGGAGCATTTTCCCATAATGTAGGCGGAGTTATAACTGTTAAATTTTTACCAGAATTACCTTGAGAAGTACTAAAGTACACATCTTGAAATGATTCTATTCCTGCATATACTTGTGTTCCTACTACAACACTAGCACCTAAATCATACTTTGTAACTGTTATATTATAAGTACTAAAAGGTCTAACCTCGTGTTGCGGATGTAAAGAATATTCAGAATCAGGGGCCTCCAAATCTATAATATTAGTCCGACCCGATTCATCAGTAAGTAAATTAATATTAACACCGGGACCACTTATATTAACATTTGCACCTTGTACAGGTTGCGCAACATTATCTAAAAAAACACTGACAACTAAACGTCCTATTGCCATAATAATTCCTCTCTTTCACTACAATTAAATATATGTCTAAGAATAAAATATTATCATAAAAAAGAAACTTCTAAAAATTAAATAATATAATAATATAGTAAAGACTGTGAGGTTATTATGAATACATATAATTACTTAGAAGATAATAGTAGTAAAATATCTAATCTAACTATTAGGGAGGGAGATTTTGGCAACTTAGTTATTGTTTTACAAAAAAAGCTTAAAGATTTAGGTTATTATAATATCAGTATTACTGGTAATTTTGATAACTATACAACTAATTCTGTGGCTGATTTTCAAAAAAATTATAATATTATTTCAGATGGAATAGTTAACAATGAAACTTGGCAAACTTTATATCAACTAACTAATAATAGTATTCCATTTGATGAAGAGATAAGACCAACTCTAAGACTTGGTAGTACTGGTATTTATGTTACCGAATTACAAACTCTTTTAACTAATTTACTATACTATAGTGGTGCGATTGACGGAATTTTCGAGTCTAGTACAGAAACAGCGGTAAAAGCTTTTCAATTGAATAATCATCTTACACCTGATGGTATTGTTGGTAGAGACACTTGGAGTGCTTTATTTAGTCTTTATTCACCTATGGCAATATGTGATGAGGAAAATGGTGTTAATACCATTGTATACACTGTGGTATCAGGCGATACTTTATGGGCAATCGCTAGAAGATTTAATACAACTGTAGATGATATTAAAAGATTAAACAATTTAACTAGTGATAGATTAAGTATTGGACAACAACTTTTAATACCAGTTGAAGGTAATGTTACTCCACCTACTAATATAGTTTATACTGTAGTCGCTAGCGATACTTTATGGGCGATCGCTAGAAGATTTAATACAACTGTAGATGATATTAAAAGATTAAATAATTTAACTAGTGATAGATTAAGTATTGGACAACAACTTTTAATACCATAAATATTATTTTACATATTTTTAAATTAAACTCGTTTTTGAAAAAATGCGAGTTTTTATATGGTGAAATAGCCAACATAAAAAATAAAATGTATATTAAAGTTTTTAAGAAAACTTTATCAACTTATCAGTTTATCAACATAATAGCTCAAAATTTTAATAAAAATATAAGAGAAAAAAATTATAATGTGCTATAATAATTATGTAATTAATTGTCCTCGTAGCTCAGCTGGATAGAGCACGGCCCTCCTAAGGCCGGTGTCGGAGGTTCAAATCCTCTCGGGGACGCCATTTTTATTATTAAAAATCTTAAGAAGAATGAAAGGGTTGTACAAAAATGAAAAAGAATTGGTTACTTATTATCACAGGTAGTATTGTTTATTTAACTGTTATTACTCTATCTATTTATTATGTAATGGTACCAGGTATTAATAAATTAAAAGAAGCTAATAACGTTAAGGAATTAACATCATCAGAAAAAGCAGAAATGATTAAAGAAATAAATTATAAATACTTGGCATTAGAACAAGAGTTAAATGAAAAATATAATATTTCTACTCAAGAAATCAATCAAAAATATATTCCATCTATTGAAGAAATTAATCAAAAATATAAAGAAAATGAAAATTCTATTAAAGAAAAATATGCTGATGAAATTAAAAAAAATAAAAATAAAATTACTGATTTAAGAGTTGCTCAAGATAAAGAATTCTGGGCCAACGGATTATCCAAAAAGTGGTATCAGCTAAGTGATCAAATATCTGAATTACAAAGTAAACAATTTGATATTGAGGAAGAAGAACGTAAAGAAATAAGAAATAACGAAACTTTACAAAAAGAAGAAATAAAAAATATCAATGACAAACAACAGTTAGAATTAGAAAAAATAAATGAGAATAAAAATATTGATTTAAAAAAAATAAACAGTGATAAGGAAAATGAAATAGATAGAATAAATAAGCAAAATATTAATAAAAACTCTATTAAAAATTCTGGTATATTTAATATTATACTTGGTATTATTGTAATTATAATTCCTATCTTATATATAATATTAATATTTAATAGATTAACACATCTATCTAACTCTGTTAAAGAGAAATGGAGTCAAGTTGATATTTTCTTGAAACAACGTACTGATTTAATCCCAAATATTGTAGAATCTGTTAAAGGATTCTCTGAACACGAAAAATCAACCTTAACTAAAGTTACTAAAGCAAGAAATCAGGTTATCAAAGCCACTACTAAAGAAGAAGAAATAAGTGCTAATAAAGATTTAAGCAATGTTATCAATAGATTATTATTCTTACAAGAAGATTACCCAGAATTAAAGGCTAATACAAATTTTATGAATTTACAAGCAAATTTAAAAGAAATAGAAAATAATATCTCTTATGCTAGACAAATTTATAATAAAGCAGTTCTAAAATATAAAAATAAATTAGAAATGTTTCCTTCCAATGTGATTGCTAGTATATTTAATTTCAAACCAGAATTATTCTTTACTATTGATGACGATGATAAAGAAAATCCAAATATAAGTTTCAACTAAAAATGAATAGTACTTTACGGTACTATTTTTTGATCACAAAAAAGTAAGTTGCAAGACTTACTTTGAGTGTGTAAGGAAATCTGTGTAAATGATATCTTTCCACGATAATTGGAACTTATATAGTTCCTTTTTTGTTACATTAATAATATCATATATAAAATAGTTTTCAAAGAACTTAAATTCTATTATCAAACATAATAGATAATTCCGATAATATTTGTCCCCAGTTTCTATATGCTTGATCCCATTTTTTATCAATATTTTTAACTGATAAATATAAACATTTTAATATGGACATATCTGTTGGAAAAACAGACTTAGTTTTAGTATATTTTCTAAATTGTCTATTTAATGATTCTATTGTATTTGTTGTATACATTATTTTTCTTATTGGCTCAGAAAATTGGAAAAATGGACATATAGCATCCCAATTCAACTCCCATATTTTAAATGCTGTGAGTCTGTAAATAATTTTGTGTAAATAGAATCTCTCCATGATAGAATATAAGAAATGGAGAGATTTTATTATATTTTTCTCGTTTTTCTTATAATAATTTAAAATTGCAACATCTTTTATCTATATTTTTATCTAATATATTAAGAAAAATATGCTCGAGACTATCAATATTATCATGAGCTTTTATAGAAACAATTTCTATTTTTGCTTCTTATATTATTTCTTCTATTTTTAATTTAACATCAAAATAATGTAGATAAACATATAAATATATCAAGTTTCCTATTTTAATCTCTATTATATATATCTCTTGTATAAACTTTTTCTAAAACATCATTAACATTATTATCTATACGATTAGCTAAAATAACATCTGAAATTATTTTAAATTTATCTAATTGATTCATAACTATACAATCATTAAATTTATTAGTTTTTAGACTTGGTTCATATATTATAATATTTATATTATTCTTTTTTAATATTTCAATAATATATTGAATAGCGCTATTTCTAAAGTTATCTGAATTTTTCTTCATAGTTAATCTATATATGCCAACAACCTTTGGATCTTTTTTTAAAATCATTTCTGCAATATGTTTTTTTCTGGTCTCATTACTATGAACAATAGCACTAATTAAATTCTCTGGAACATTTTCATAATTCGCTTTTAATTGCTTAGTATCTTTTGGCAAACAATATCCACCATAACCAAAAGATGGATTATTATAATAATCACCAATTCTTAAATCTAAACAAACACCGTCAATAATGTCTTTAGTATTTAATTTGTTGATTTCTCCATATGTATCTAATTCGTTAAAATAAGCAATTCTTAAAGCAAGATATGTATTTGCAAACAATTTAACAGCTTCAGCTTCTGTTGAATTCATATATTTAATAGTTACATTGTCCTTTAAAGATGCTTTTTTTAATAATTCTCCAAAAATTTTTCCCTCTTCTGATAAACTTCCAACAATAATTCTAGATGGATATAAATTATCATATAATGCATTACCTTCTCTTAAAAACTCAGGTGAGAAAAAGATATTATTAATACTATATTTATTTTTCATCTCTTCCACAAAACCAACCGGTACAGTAGATTTAACTACAATTGTAGTATCAATATTCATATTAACTACTTTTTCAATAGTGTCTTCTACATTAGAAGTATCAAAATAATTTTGATTTTCATCATAATTAGTAGGTGTACATATAATAATATATTGAGAATTTTTAAAAGCTTTTTGGTAATCGGTTGTTGCTTTTAAATTTAACTTTTTTTCTTTAAAATATTTTTCAATATACTCATCTTTAATTGGTGATATACGATTATTAACCATATTAACCTTAGAAGTCAAAACATCAACAACATACACTTCATTATCTTGACTTAATAGTGTAGCTAGTGATAGTCCTACATACCCACAACCAACAATAGTAATTTTCATCTTTACACCACCTATTTTTTTAAAAAAGTGGCACAAAAGGTAATAGTTTGTTCTAATTTTAACTTAATATATTTTTATTACTTTGTTAAGCCAACTCTCTCAAAATTTAAAATTATTATATAATATATTTATAATAAAATCAATAAATTAAATAGAAGAATGTCTAACCTTTTAAACCCATTATAATTTATAAGTACATTTATATTTAATAATTATTTCAAATTTTTTGTTAGAAATATTATGAATTTTTAATTTTTATAATACTTCATGGTTTCTATTATGTATTGTTCAGTATACTTTTTATCTTTTTTAATCACAGACTTCACATTTTTTGACAAAAAAAGACTAAAATTTGCGACTTTTTAAAGCCATTCTAGTCTTTTTATTTTTGTAATCTAATTATTTACCTTAATTCTCTTTTATAGCAGCTTGTGCCACGTCCTTTATTGGAGATAGAATTACATTACCATACTTTTGTAATATATACCGCAAACAATAATGGTAATAGATTATCAATCTATCATTCTAAAAATCAATCATTATTTTAAAATTAAAATACCTTCATCATTAATACAAAATGATTATGCCATCAAAATTTTATAAATACAAATTTATGATTTACTTCTTTAGTTTATTAAGATTTTTAATTTGTTTTATAACTTTTTTTCCTAATATTATATCTATTTTCAACATCTTTATAATAACATTCTTTAATTTCTAAAGATATAGTTGTTTTTTTTATATAATATTTAGCTAATTCTACCATTTCTTTTAATATTTTTAACTTATCAATAGCACATTTAGTTAAATTAGTAGATAAACTACTATCATACTTTAAATAATGATATCCAACATAATCTATTGCTTTTAC
>CANTWP010000027.1 GCA_947853245.1 uncultured Bacilli bacterium
CCATTCTTATTAGGTCAAGGTGTATGGATTGATTCTGATAGATTAAAACCATCTGACAGATTAAGAAGAGTATTAAAACATGGAACTTTATCAATTGGTTTTATTGGTTTAGCAGAATGTTTAAAAGCCTTAACTGGTAAACATCATGGTGAAGATGAAAAATCAGCTAAACTAGGTTTAGAAATTATTACTCATATGCGTAAAAAGTGTGATGAATATGCTCTAAAATATAATTTAAACTTCACATTACTTGCTACTCCTGCTGAAGGATTATCAGGAAGATTTGTAAATATTGATAAAGCTATATATGGAAAAATAAAAGGTGTAACAGATAGAGCTTATTATACTAACTCATTCCATATTCCAGTTTATTATCATATATCTATTGCTAATAAGATAAAAACAGAAGCGCCTTATCATGAACTTACTAATGCTGGACATATTTCTTATATTGAATTAGATGGCGATCCAAGTAAGAATGTTGAAGCTTTTGAAAAAATTGTTCGTATGATGAAAGAAAATAATATGGGATATGCTGCTATTAACCATCCAGTTGATAGAGATCCTGTATGTGGATATGTAGGGGTTATTGGAGATGTTTGTCCAGGATGTGGTAGACGTGCTGGAGAATCAGTTAGTGTTGAAAAATTACACAGTTTAAGCTGTGATTGTAAATAGTAAAGGAGAAATAAAAATGAAAGAAGAAAAAAATGTTAAAGAAACATCTAAAAAAATGGTTGGTGAAGGTGTAGGTTTTGAAAGAATCAGAAGAATCACTGGATATTTAGTAGGAACTGTAGACAGATTCAATAATGCCAAACGTGCAGAAGTTGAAGATCGTGTAAAACATTCATAATATGAAAATACGTTTAGCAACACCTGATATTCAAGCTGATAGTGTTGTAGATGGTGAGGGAATCAGAGCTGTTATTTGGACGCAGGGTTGCCCTCATCATTGCCAAGGATGTCATAATCCAGAAACACATGACTTTAATGCTGGTTATCTAGTTGATGTGGATACTATTAAGGAACAGATAAAAAATTTAACTTTTCATACTGGCATAACTCTATCTGGTGGAGATCCATTAATGCAAGTGGAAGCTTGTTTAGATATTGCAAGATTTACTAAAGATTTAGGATTAGATATTTGGTGTTATACGGGATTTACTTTTGAAGAACTTATAATAGCGTCAAAAACAAAGCCGATTATTAAAGATTTTTTAAATACAATTGATGTTTTGGTTGATGGAAAATTTAAATTAGAAGAAAAAACATATGATTCAGTTTTTAGAGGTTCTAAAAATCAAAGAATTATTGATACTAAAAAAAGTTTAGCTAAAGATAAATTAGTAGAACTAAGTAAGTATAAGAAATCGGAATCATTAGAAATTCATAGAGAACAGCATTTATATATATAATGTTGTTTTTTCTTGCTTTTAAATTTTTTGTGTGATATTATAATCAACACAAGGGGGAGCATTGGTATGGAATTTAAATTAAGTTTGATTGAGAAACGTAATATCGTTGCAGATTATGGTTCTAGTCTTAATGGTTTAAATAAAGCTCAGAAGATTTTGAATAGTTTAGATATTGTTGAAAATCAAGATGATTTTTATGATTTATTATGCTTAATAGCTTTAGAAGCAGAAACTATGAAAGATATGAAACGACAAGATTCTAATTTAGCAAGAAATTCTCTATCAGAAGTAATAGCGGCAGCTATTTATGAAAAATATGGTGATTTAGAAGAATTAGCACCTATTCAAAGATGTAAAGCTAAAGTTTTTATTAATCAGTTTATACCAGAAGAGGAACAATAAAAAAATACCTAATTATTTAGTGATATTAAATCATTAATAATTAAGTTTTTTTATTCAACCATTTATAAATAGAATTCATCAATTTCAGTAGGATAGTAATCACTATTTCTTTTAATTGACCAGATTTCTTTCATAGTATTTAGTATTTCAAATTCATTATTATTGAGAATATCTGAAAATGCAACAATACCAACAACTTTATTTTTATCAGTAACAAGTACTCGCTTAATTTTATTTTTACGCATAGTATTGAGTATTTTACTTATGTTGTCATTAATATCAACGTCAATAACTTTTTTAGTCATATAATCTTTTATAGGAGTAGTTATATCACATTTATTAGCAAGTCCATTACATACGATATCTCTATCAGTAATTACTCCCATGATTTTATTATTACTGGATATTGGTATAAATCCAATATCTTTTTCTTTCATAATCTTAGCTACTTCACAAATATTAGTATTTTCATCTACTATAATTAAATTTCTACTCATTATATCTATTGCTTTCATATTATCACCTAACGTATTATTTACATAATTTATAAATTTTATTCACATAAAATTAATTAGGTGATATTATGCGAAGAAGAATCTATTTACGAAAGAAATTAAAAATCCATATTAAGGGCTTTCATAATAAAATTTTTATAGTATTTATATTATTACTATTGGCTTTAATTATTACTTTTAATTATATTAATACTAAAGTATCACCTATAATTGGTGAATATGCTAATATGGAAGCAAGAAATATCTCTACTTATATAATTAATAAAGCTATATCTTTGAATATTTCGAACATAATAGATACAGACGAATTATTTTTAATTTCTAAAAATTCTAATAATGAAATAAATACGATCGATTTTAATCCAGTAATAGTTAATAAAGCTTTAACTGAAATAACGAAAGTAATTCATTCTTATTTACATGATTTAGAAGAAGGTAAAGTGGATAATTTAGATTTGCCTGAAAGTTCTTATTATAGTGATCTACAAAAAAGAAATAAAGGAATTATATTTGAGATACCTAGTGGAGTAGTATTTGAAAATGCACTATTATCTAACTTGGGACCTAGAATTCCTGTTAAACTGTCTTTTGTTGGTGATATTATCAGTAATATTAATACCAAAGTTACTAATTATGGTATAAATAATGCTTTAATAGAAATTAATTTACATATAAAAGTAACAGAGAAAGTAATACTACCAATATCTATAAGAGAAGTAGATATAGAACTTTCTGTTCCTATTGCTCTTAAATTGATTCAGGGAAATGTTCCTAATTATTATTTAAACGGTCTTACTGGTAATTCTTCTATTTTAACGGTACCAATAGAATAAAAAAAATTATTGTGTTATACTAATAATAAGGAAGGTTGTAGTAATGAAAACAGTAGTGAAGTATATATTTGTTTTTCTTTTAGCACTTTTTGTATCATTATTAATTTTTAATACATTTAAAGATAAGAAAATTAATATTGGTTCAAAAGATTATTTTATAGCGGGCACTGATAGTGAGGTATCTCTTTATAATGAAAATTTTGAAGAAGTAAAAAAGGTTTATCGTGGTATAAAGATTAAAAGTAATGGTAATAACTTAATTGATGAAAAGACTTCATTAAAATATCAAGCCATTGATTATGAAGATAATACTTATTATATATTAAAAGATAGTTTGGTTGATAAGAAAGAAAAGGTTGTTTTAGAGGATAATCGGTATATAAGAACACCAGTAACAGTCTATGAAAGTGAAGATAATTCTAAAATTATTTCATATATTAAAAAGGGTGAAAAAGTAGATATAATTGGTTTTAATAGTATTTCTTCTAATGGTATAGTGGACAAGTATCATATTAAATATAAGGATATAGAAGGATATATATATGGAAAATATACAGTAAATTCAGAAGAATTAGCTCTTAAAAATTATGATGAAGATGGTAACTATAAAATACATACAAGTCGCACTAATACATTAGGTGGTGGTAGTGCTGCAAATTTAGATTATTATCCATATGAGAAAGCTAAATTTACAGATAATGTTATGCCTGATGAAGTAAGAAGCTTATATCTTACAACTGGAGTAATATCTAATGTAGATAAATATATTGAATTTGCGAAAGAATCTAATATTAATGCTTTTGTTGTTGACATAAAGGACAATACCTCACCAGCTTATAAATCTCCAATTATGGAGAAATATTCTCCTACTAATTATAAAAGAGCAATGTATTCAGTAGAAGATTATAAAAAATATATTAAAAAATTAAAAGATGCTGGTTTTTATGTAATAGGAAGAATTACTACTTTTAAAGATGATTATTACGCTGATGATCATCCAGAAAATACAATATTTGATACAACAACTAATACATCATTTATTCATAATGGTTCAAAGTGGCCTAGTGCGTTTAGTAGAGATGTTTGGGAATTTAATGTGGAGCTTGCTAAAGAAGGTATAACACTAATGGGCTTTAATGAGATCCAATTTGATTATGTTAGATTTCCAGATCGAGTTGGTTCTACTCGTGAAAAAACATTAAATTATCATAATGTTTATAATGAAGAAAAAGCACAAGCTATTCAAAATTTTTTGTTTTATGCTTGTGACGAGATTCATAGTGTAGGCGGTTACGTGTCTGCTGATGTGTTTGGCGAGTCAGCCCATAATTATGTATCAGCATATGGTCAGTACTGGCCAGCTATATCTAATGTAGTAGATGTAATTAGTGGTATGCCATATCCGGAAGCTTTTAATAAATATGAATATGGATTTAAGGTGCCAGTTTGGACTGTCCCTTATGATCTTTTAAAATTTTGGGCAACTAATTATGTTGTAAAACAACAGTCAACGATTCCAACCCCTGCTATTGCCAGAACTTGGATAGAGGTGTATGATATTACTTGGAAGAGTCCTGTTACTATTTATGATGCTGATAAAGTATCTCTGCAAATTAAAGGCTTATATGAATCTGGTTTAACTGGAGGGTATATTACTTGGAATGCTGCTTCTAGTTTATCTAAATATACAGCAGTTTCTAGTGCTTTTAAACAGGACTATACGAAAGGTGAATAACATATGAAAGATAAAAAATATATATTTAACGATATAGAATATAAATTAATAAGTGATAATAAAGAAGCATTTATTAAAGATAAAGTTGAAGAAAAGGTTACAGATTATTTTAATGA
Source organism: uncultured Bacilli bacterium (assembly GCA_947853245.1). Classification (GTDB taxonomy): domain Bacteria; phylum Bacillota_I; class Bacilli_A; order RF39; family UBA660; genus SIG204. Next base: position 5,020 of record CANTWP010000027.1, read on the forward strand.
ATATGATTATATAGTTGGTGATTGGTCATATGGTAGTTTGAGACTTAAAGGCTTTTGTAAAAAAGATAATAAACTTTTTAATAAAATAAATGATTTTAATAGACTAGATGATTATATTCAAAATAATTGTGCTTATGGTTGTAAGTATTTTGTTCTTGAAAAAATAATAGATAACAATTAGACTAAAAAATAATTGCATTTTTTAATGATGTATTATGTTAAAAATAATTGAAAGGAAGTCTATTTAAAATGGAAAAGAAGAAGCTTGCAGAAATAGAACAAGTGGTTAAGACATTAGTAAATTATTTAAGAAATAAATATAATATAGGTATTTATTCCGAAGATAAGAATGCTAAAAGGATAGCAAGAGTATGTGAAGAATGTAAAGATGAACTTGTTAAAAGATGGCTTAATAATGAATTTGGTTATGAAATGTTGAAAATAGATTTTATGGAGGATGAAAATGCGTTTCATTATTCTAATTTAGTAGGGTTTGAGACAGAAGATATACCCAAATGGTATATTGTTGATCCAACTTATGGTCAGTTTTTTGAAAGAAAAAAGTTTAGAGATTATATGTTTAACCATCATCGGGAATTTAGTGAGAAAATTTTACAACAAGGTTATATAGAGTGTAATATCTCTAATATAAATGCTTTTATTAGTGGCTTTTTATATAGTAAGGCTTTTAAAGGCAAAATAGATTATGATGATGCATTTCTAAAAATAGAAAATCTTTTAAATTCAAATAATATTGTCAACAAAGAAGTACGTGATAATATAGCTAAATTTGTAGAATTATTAAAAAACAAACAAGAATTAATGATTGATTTTGAAAAAGAAGAAGTAGTACAAAAAAATTAAAAAATATTTTATAAAGTAAAGGTTATGTTAGTTAATAACCTTTACTTTTTATTGTAAAACGAAAAACAAAATAGAAATTTAGTTTTTTTAGCACTCATATATTGACAATGCTAACATATAATAGTATAATGAATTTAGCATTCGAAAAAGCAGAGTGCTAGAGGTGAAGTAATGATTAGTCAAAGACAAAGTTTATTATTAAAACTAATTATTGAAGAGTACATAAAAACTGCAAAACCAATAGGATCAAAGTCATTGTGTAAAATTATGAATTGTTCTTCAGCAACCATTCGTAGTGAAATGAGTGAATTAGAGGAAATGGGATTGTTAGAGAAAACCCATATTTCTTCTGGAAGAGTACCGAGTGAAAAAGGTTATAGGTACTATGTTGATAATATCATGAAACCCAAAGAATTAAATGGCGATGATATGTTAAAACTTCAAACTGTATTTCATAATAAAAATTTAGTTCTTAGTGATGCGATTATCCGTAGTATGGAGATTATATCTGATCTTACTAATTATACAGCGATAGTTTTAGGAGAATCATCTGTCGAAAATAAGGTGAGTCGAGTAGAAGCAATTCCATTAAATGATATGGAATTAACAGCAATTGTTATTACTGATAAGGGTCATGTAGAACATAAAAAAGTTTTACTAGAGGAAAAAGTTTCAGTAGATGAAATAAAACAAACTGTAGATTTGATTAATAAATTACTAATTGGTACACCGATCGATGAGGTAAGTCAAGTGTTAGAGTTTGAAATTAAGCCAATAATAGGTAAGTATGTAAAACAACATGAAGTATTGTATAATGCCTTCTATACAGCTTTTTCAGATTTTACGCATGATACGAACATTAAAATGTCAGGAACTAAGAATATTTTAATGCAACCAGAATTTGATAATATAAATAAAGTAAAGGAAATTATTGGAAAATTTGAAGATAAAGATTTGATTAGTAATATTAAAACTGACGATAAAGATGTCAAAATCTATATTGGAAGTGAAAATGAATTTGATGATGATATGACAGTTATTAAAACCAAATATTCTATTAATGGAGAACAAGGTACAATTGCTTTAATTGGTCCTAAAAGAATGGAATATGAACGTGTTATTACTTTGTTAAATTATATTAAAGATAATTTTGAATAGGAGGATACAATGGAAGAAAAAGAAAAAAGTACTTGCTGTCCAGAAGAAGAGAAAGAAGCTTGTAAGTGTGAACATAATAATATGAAAGAAGAACACTGTGAGTGTGGTGATGATTGCAACTGTAATGAAGAAGATAATTGTGGTTGCAAAGAACAATGTGAATGTGATGAAACATGTGATTGTAACAAAGAAGATAAGAAGCCCAAGAAAAAGCTTTTTAAAGGCAAGGATGAAAATAAAGAATTAAAAGAACTTGTTGAAAAATTAAAAACTGAATCATTAGTAGCAAAAGCAGACTTAATAAATTATCGAAAAAGAAAAGATGACGAAGTAAGTCGCATGCTTAAATATGCTAATGAAGATTTGGCAAAGGAAATATTGCCAATCATAGATAATTTTGAACGTGCTATTAATATGGATGATGAAAACTTAGAAGATGAAGTATCTAAATTTCTAGCAGGTTTTAAAATGATTTATTGTGGTTTGATAGGTACGATGGAAAAGTATGGTGTAAAGGCTATAGATGGTTTTAATAAACCATTTGATCCTACTTATCATCAAGCAGTTATGACAGAGCATCGTGATGGTGTAGAGCCAGGTATGGTTCTTGATGTATTACAGAAAGGCTATTTACTTAAAGATAAAGTTATCCGCCCAGCCATGGTTAGGGTATCTGAATAAAGGAAAGGTGATTATATATGAGTAAAATTATAGGTATAGATTTAGGTACAACTAATAGTTGTGTTTGTATTTATGAAGGTGGCGAATCTAAGGTTATCACTAATGCAGAAGGAGAAAGAACGACTCCATCAGTTGTAGCATTCAAAAATGATGAAATTATCGTTGGTGGAGCTGCTAAACGTCAAATGATAACCAATCCTAATACAGTTCATTCTATTAAGAGATTAATGGGTACTAATGAAAAAGTTGATGTTAATGGTAAAAAATACACTCCACAAGAAATTAGTGCAATGATTTTAGGAGATTTAAAAAAGACTGCTGAAAATTATTTGGGAGAAACAGTAAGTCGTGCAGTTATTACAGTTCCGGCATATTTTAATGATGCCCAACGTCAAGCTACTAAAGATGCTGGTAAGATTGCTGGTTTAAATGTAGAAAGAATTATTAATGAACCAACTGCTGCTGCTTTAGCATATGGACTTGATAAACAAGATGCTAATGAAAAGATCTTAGTTTATGACTTAGGAGGAGGAACATTTGATGTTTCTATTCTAGAACTTGGTGATGGTGTATTTGAAGTATTATCAACAAGTGGTAATAATAAA
>CANTWP010000028.1 GCA_947853245.1 uncultured Bacilli bacterium
CCTTATAGATTGTTAACTTCAAGAGCAGAATATCGTTTATTATTAAGACACGATAATGCTGATTTAAGACTTCGTGAATATGGGTATAAAGCTGGTTTGATTGACGAAACTAGATACAACAAATTTTTAAATAAAAAAGAAAAAATAGAACATTTAAAAACTTTATTGAAGATACATAAAATTACTCCAACTAAAGAAGTAAATGAATTTTTAGAAAGTATTCATTCTGCTTTATTAAAAGATGGAATTACATTATATGATTTATTAAAAAGACCTGAAATAAATATGGATATTATAAAAAAATATGTTGATTTAAGTGACTATAATCGTGAAGTATTAAATCAAGTAGAAATATTTATTAAGTATGAAGGATATATTGTCAAGGCTATGAAAGATGCTGAAAAGATGAATAACCTTGATAATAAATTAATACCTGAAGATATAGACTATTATAAAATTCATAATATCGCTAGTGAAGCTAAACAAAAATTAAACGAAGTTAGACCTACTTCTATAGGCCAAGCCTTAAGAATAAGTGGTGTAAATCCCACAGATATATCAATACTAATGGTATATTTAAAGAAGGAATATCATCATGAATAAAGATAATTTTGTCATTGAAGTAAAAGAATTAGGTTTAGAATTAACTGATATTCAATTAGAACAGCTTCATACTTATTATGAAATGTTAATTGAATGGAACCAGGTTATGAATTTAACTGGTATCACAGAAGAAGAACAGGTATATTTAAAACATTTTTATGATAGTTTGACCATTTGTAAAGCTATAGATTTAAATAATGAATCTACTTTATGTGATATTGGTACTGGTGCTGGTTTTCCAGGCTTAGTACTTAAAATATGTTTTCCTAACTTAAAAGTAACATTAGTAGATTCATTACAAAAAAGATTAGATTTTTTAAATGCTGTGATAGATAGATTACAAATAAAGGATATACGTACAGTACATGATCGTGCTGAAGAATATGCAAAAAAAGTTAGAGAATATTATGATGTTATAACTGCTAGAGCAGTTGCGCCAATTAATATTCTTATTGAATATTGTTTACCTTTGATTAGGCCTAATAAATATTTTATAGCTATGAAAGGAAATATTTCCCAAGAGTTAGAATCTTTGTCTAGATCAGTAATAAAAATGAATGGAACAGTATTAAAAATAGTCGAATTTTTATTGCCAATTGAAGATAGTCAAAGAAGTATTATCGTTATTTCCAAGTCAGGAAATACCTCTATTAAATTTCCAAGGAAATACAGTGAAATCAAGAAGAACCCATTATAATTAAAGAAAATCGCTTTACAAAAAAAGCGATTTTTAATTTATTTCCCAAAAAACTATTGTAATATTTCCCAAAATATAGTATTATATGAAATATAAGAATAAAGAGAGGTAGTATTTTTATGGATCATAATAAAAAAGTTATTGAAATACCATTAGACGATGTCTTGCCTAATAGATTTCAACCTAGAATAAAATTTAATGAAGACTCAATTATAGAATTATCTGAATCAATAAAAGAGCACGGCGTTATCCAACCGATTGTAGTAAGACCAGTGGGTGATAAATTTGAAATAATTGCCGGTGAACGTCGTTATAAAGCTTCTTGTATGGCTGGATTATCTAAAATTCCAGCATTAGTTACAGATCTAAATGATAAAGATAGTGCCGAAGTAGCTTTAATCGAAAACGTACAAAGAAAAGATCTAACACCTATTGAAGAGGCAATATCTTATAAAAAAATATTGGATATGGGGTATTTAACACAAGAAAAATTAGCGGAAAAGTTAGGAAAAAAGCAACCAACTGTTGCTAATAAACTGAGATTATTAAATCTAGATGAAGAAGTTCAAGAAGCGATTTTAGAAGATAAGATTTCAGAAAGACATGCCAGATCTATTTTAAAATTAAATAATCCAGAAGATCAAAAAAAAATCTTACATAAAATTATAGAAGAAAGATTGCCAGTTAAAAAAACTGACGAGGAAATAAATAAAATGCTAAATGGTACTTATAAGGAAGTTAGTAGTGCTTTACCCAAAGAAGAATCTACAAAAGTAGAGCCAGAAGAAAACACTAATGTTGAAACACCATTTGATTTCAGCAAATTAGATTTTTTACAAACTAACAATGAAGCAGAGACATCTAAAGCTGATTCAATTCCAAAATTTGAAGATGTAGTATTAGATAGTAATATAGAATCAAAACAAGAAACATCTATTTCAAATAATTTCGAAATTCCTAAGTTTGAAGATATATTATCGACTACAGTAATAGAAGATAGTGTTGATAATAGTGTTTCTAATGAAAATGGCAAATTTGTTGAAGCTGCTAAACCAGAAAATACGAATGGTTATATTAATCTTGATGAAAGTTTTAAAGAAGAAGATAATATTTTATCAGAAGCATCAACTCCTTTTGTATTTGATGATTTATTCTTAAATGAAACAAATGATTCAAAGGATAATTTAGATATAGTAGAAATACCTGAAACTATTGAATATATTGATGATTTAGAAGATAATGTAATAACTCCAATAAATGAAATTAATATTTCAGATGAATTAGTTTCTCAAGATTTTAATGATAATTTAGAAGCAATAAGTACTACTACTAGTAGTAATAATACCTATGTTGCTAATGACTTCAAAACAGTAATAAATACTATTAGAAATTGTGCAGAAACAATTGAAAAATATGGATTTAAAATTAATGTTGAAGAGCTAGAATTAGCAGGAGAATACAAGGTAACATTTACAGTAAAAAAATAATTAAGTATGGTAAAAGAGTTTATTTTTTGTAATACATTTTACAATATAATAACTCTTTTTATATTTACATATATGTACTAGAATGGTATTATAATAATATATTTTTGATAAATAATATATTTTATTAGGAGGCAATCAATAATGTTAAATATAGATTTTATAAATAGTAATTATTTAGGAACCCATTCTCCTGGATACGTTATTGATATTTTACGAGAAAATAATTTTTATGAATATGTTATTGGTAATAAAAGTAATTATCCTAATGAAAAAAGTCTAACTAGTGATACTTTATATGATATAGCTTCTTTAACTAAGACATTTACTGCCACATTGGTATTTATGGCCTATGAAGACGGTTTATTTGATCTTAATGATTTTGTATTTGCTATAGATAGTAGATTTTATAATTTAAAAAATGTTCGAATATTAGATTTATTATGTCATAGAGTAGAGATTTGGACTGAAGGTTATTTAGGTTCAGCAAAAACTAATGCAGAATTCTATTCGATACTATTTTCTTCTTATGTTAAAAGTAATACTAGAAAATATATAGATGTTCATTATATAATTTTATCGACCTTATTAGAAAAAGTTTATTCTAAAAGTTATGATAAAATAGTTATAGAAAAAATAAAAAATCCATTAGGTTTAAATAGCTTATCTTTTGATCCAGATACTATTAATATTGCTTCTACAAATTTTGAATATAAGGAAAACGGCGATGTAGTTAATGATATTAAACTAGGAGAAATTCATGATACTAAAGCAAGAATTGCTAAAAAGTTAGGAATTTTTACTGGTCATGCTTCTATTTTTATAAATGGTCATGATCTATTAAAGTTTTTAAAGTCATTTTTTGATTGCTCTTTATTAAAAAAAGAAACTATTAAAATTATGTTATCACATGATGATGTAAATAAAATAAATTATAATTATTTAAAATCGATTGTATCAGAAAATGAAATTAATGTAATGTATAAAGAATTTATAAAAATAAAACCGTTTTTTTATTTACCTAAAACTTATAATTATATGAGTTGTAGATATAAAAACGCGATATTTGCAGAAAATGATATTCCAATGTCTGCAAGTCCTAATTCTATTACCTTTAGTGGTTATACTGGACCAATGTTTTTGATAGATTTTGATAGAAAAATAATTATAGTAGTAATGTGTAATGTTACAAATCATAATATATTGTTTAGAAAAGATAGAAAAGATAAAACAACAGAAATAGTTGATAAGATATATCAACAGATTATATAAAGCGCCAATAAAGGAAGTGGAAAAAATGTTTAAGTTACATTCAAATTATCAACCGACTGGGGATCAACCAGAGGCAATCAAAGAACTGGTTGATGGAATAAAAAGTGGAAAAAAAAATCAAGTTTTAATGGGCGTTACTGGTTCGGGTAAAACATTTACAATGGCTAATGTTATTAAAGAAGTAAATAAGCCAACCCTAGTTCTAGCTCACAATAAGACACTAGCAGGGCAACTTTATGCTGAGTTTAAAGAATTTTTTCCAGAAAATCATGTAGAATACTTTGTATCATATTATGATTATTATCAACCAGAAGCTTATGTAGCAAAAACAGATACTTATATTGAAAAAGATGCCGCTATTAATGATGAAATAGATGAGTTAAGGCATTCTGCCACTGCCGCTTTACTTGATTATAAAGATGTAATTGTTGTAGCGTCTGTATCTTGTATATATGGTATTGGAGAAATAGAAGAATATCGTAATAAGACATTAACTTTAAAAGTGGGTGAAACAGTAGAACGTGATGATATACTGGAAAAGTTAGTTGAAATGTTGTATGAAAGAAATAATATGGATTTAAAGCGTGGTAGTTTTAGAGTAAGAGGTGATATTTTAGAAATTATTCCAATTAGTCAACATGGTAAAGGTATAAGAATTGATTTTTTTGGTGATGAAATAGAGAAAATCTCGGAATTTGATACTTTAACTGGTGTTTCCGAAGTAAGTAAAAAATCATATACATTATTTCCCGCTAGTCACTTTGTAACTAGTGAAGACAAACTAAAAATAGCGATTACTAATATAAAACAAGAGTTAGAAGAACGTTTACAATATTTTAAAGACAATAATAAATTATTAGAATATCAAAGATTAATGGAACGAACTAATTATGATATGGAGATGTTATCAGAAACTGGTTTTTGTAGAGGTGTTGAGAATTATTCAAGACATATCGCATTAAAACCAGAAGGAGCTACTCCTACAACTTTGTTAGACTTTTTTGGAAATGATTTTCTATTGATTGTTGATGAATCTCATGTTACTTTACCTCAAGTAAGAGGAATGTATAATGGTGATCAGGCTAGAAAACAAGTATTAGTAGATTATGGATTTAGATTGCCGAGTGCTAAGGATAATAGACCGTTAAAATTTGAAGAGTTTGAAAGAAAAATACATCAAATGGTCAGTGTATCCGCAACCCCTGGTGATTATGAATTAGAAAAGTGTAATTATCATTACGTTGAACAAATCATTCGTCCAACTGGATTATTAGATCCTAAAATAGAAGTAGTTTCAACAAATGGACAAATTGATGACTTAGTATCGAGAATTAATAATGAGACAAGTAAAGGCTTTAGAACTTTAGTAACAACCCTTACTATTCGTATGGCTGAAGAATTGACAGATTATTTAAAGAAAATTGACATTAAGGTGGCTTATCTTCATAGTGAAGTAAAAACTTTAGAAAGAATGAAAATAATACATGATTTAAGACTTGGAAAATATGATGTATTAGTAGGAATAAATCTTTTGAGAGAAGGATTAGATATTCCAGAAGTTAGTTTAGTAGCAATAATGGATGCCGATAAACAAGGATTCTTAAGAAGTAGTCGTAGTTTAATTCAAACTATTGGACGTGCAGCTAGAAATTCCGAAGGACATGTTGTTATGTATGCAGATAGTATTAGTGAATCAATGGAATATGCAATAAAAGAAACAGAAAGAAGAAGAAGTATTCAAGATGCTTACAATAAAGCACATGGTATTATTCCTAAAACTATTACTAAAGAAATACGTGAATTAATTAGTAATAAAGAGGAATTAGAAGACAAGAAACCAGAAAAAATGAGTCATAAAGAAAAAATGAATTTAATGATTACTCTTGAAAATGAAATGAAAGAAGCAGCTAAAAATCTCGATTTTGAGCGTGCAATGGAATTAAGAGATATATTATTTGAATTAAAAAGTGAAAAATAAAAATATATGATATAATAAAAGTGGTGATTATAATGAAAGATAATAAAATAGGGACTGCTATAATAGACTGGTTAGCATATTCAATCGGTTATGCCTTAATACTAATTTTAATGTCAATTATTTTTAAGAAAACGGTTCAGATTGACAATAGTTATTTTGGTCTCTGGGCTTTAATTGCGGCTTTATTAATAAGATTATTAAATAGAACGATTAAACCAGTATTGGTTTGGCTTACTATTCCAATAACAGCACTTACTTTAGGAATATTTTATCCGTTTATTAATGTAATTATATTAAAAATGGTATCATTTATTTTAGGTAATCATTTTAATATTAATGGAATTTTAATGAGTTTTTTAATAGCGATTTTAATTTCTATATTAAATAAGATAATAGATGATATAATTACAAATATTTTAGAAAAGAGGTAGTCTATGAATCCTGTATTGTTTGACTTAGGTTTTGTTAAAATTTATTGGTATTCTGTAATGATTTTACTTGGTGTACTAGCGGGTTATAGTATTGCTATGTATGAAGCTAAAAAATTTGGTATTAATAAAGATTTTATGTTTAATTTATTCTTTTTTATGATAATACTAGCCATAATTGGAGCTAGACTTTATTATATAGCATTTAATTGGAGTTATTATAGTTCCCACATTATGGAAATATTTAAAATATGGGAAGGTGGTCTAGCTATTCATGGTGGAATAATACTAGGTTTATTGTGGACTCTTATTTATACAAAGAAATATAAAGTTTCAACTCTTAGGATACTTGATATTATAGTAGTAGGGTTAATTATAGGTCAAGCCATTGGTAGATGGGGAAATTTCTTTAATGGAGAAGCACATGGTCCCGCAACGACACTTGTTCATCTTCAATCTCTATTTATTCCAGAATTTATTATTGAAGGAATGAAAATAAATGGAGTTTACTATCATCCGACTTTCTTGTATGAATCTCTATGGTGTATAGTTGGCTTTATTTTACTGTTAATAATTAGAAGATTACCTTATACTAAGGTTGGTCAAGTTACTAGTTTTTATTTAGTTTGGTATGGCATAGGTAGATTTTTGATTGAGTCAATGCGAACTGATAGTTTAATGTTTTTGGGGCTAAAACAGGCTCAAATTGTTTCTATATTGATGATTTTAGCAGGAATTATTCTATTTTTTGTAAGAAATAGGGGATCTAAGTTAGATAATAGATATAATGATAGGAGCGATATCCATGAAATTAGATTTTGATTCTATAATAATTGGTGCTGGTGTATCTGGAATGACATCAGCCATTTATTTAAAAAGAGCAGGTATTAATTTTTTATTACTTGAGCAGAATTATCCTGGTGGTCAATTAAATAGAGCTGATAAGGTTAAGAATTATCCAGGTATAGTAGAAATAGATGGACCTAGTTTAGTTATGAATATGGTTAATCAATTAAATGAATTAGATATAAATATTAATTATGAACAAGTTATTGATATTGAAGATAAGATTGAATATAAAATTGTTCATACCAATAAAAAGGATTATACTACTAAAACAGTATTACTAACGACAGGTAGAATACCAAGAGAATTAGGTTTAGAAAATGAAAAATCTTTGATTGGTAAAGGTATAAGTTGGTGTGCTAGTTGTGATGGCAATTTTTATAAAGAAAAATCAGTTGCGGTAGTAGGTGGTGGTAATACCGCTATTGGAGATGCTACATATTTAAGTAATATTTGTAAAAAAGTTTATGTAATAAATCGAACAGATCATTTTCGCGCTGATGCTGGAATTTTAGATAAAGCTAAAGAAAAGGATAATATTTGTTTTATCACTAATAGAATTGTTACAAAACTAAATATTCAAGACGAGAAACTTTCTTCTATTGAATTAGATAATGGTGAAATAATTGAATTATCAGGTTTATTTGAAGCAATTGGTAGTATCCCTAATATTAATTATTTAAAAAGTATTAGTTTAGTAACAGATAATAATTATATTATAGTAGATAAAGATTTAAAGACTTCTGTTGATGGTATATATGCCTCTGGCGACGCAATTAAAAAAGATCTATATCAAATTGTAACCGCAACTGGAGAAGGAGCGCTTGCTGCAAATTCTATAATAAATTATTTAAATTGATGTGCTGTCACATCTTTTTATTTTTTTGTTTAAATAATTATAAAAATATAGTATAATGTATATGCCTATTTATAAATTTAAATAAATAGTATATTTTTTAACAGAAAGGAATCTATAAATTAATTATAGATTATGTCAATATGAATAAAAAAGTTGTTATTTTAGGTGGCGGAACTGGCATGTCCATGCTACTTAGAGGTTTAAAACAATTTCCGTTAGATATAACTGCAGTCGTATCTGTTTGCGATGATGGTAAAAGTACTGGTAAGATTAGAAGTGAGTTTAATGTACCTGCTTTAGGAGATATAAGAAGAGTATTAGCAGCTTTATCAGAAACGGAACCATTATTTGAAAAAATGCTTAATTATAGATTTTGTACAGGAGGTGACTTTAATGGTCATACAGTAGGTAATTTGCTTCTGGTTGCTATGTCAGAGATTACTGGTTCAGTATCAGATGGTGTTGAATCATTAGGAAAAGTATTGAATTTAAAAGGAAAAGTACTACCACTTACTGAGGAAAGTAATAATACCTTAGTAGCGGAAATGTCTGATGGCGAATTTGTTTATGGTGAGCATAATATCACAGAAGATGCTAGAACTATAAAACGTGTTTATTTTAAAGATAAGACTGAAGTTACTAAAGAAACATTGAGAGCTATAAAAGAGGCTGATTTAATAGTTTTAAGTATGGGTAGTTTATATACAAGCATTATCCCTAATTTAATTTGTGATGAAGTTAAAACAGCAATTGATCAAAGTAAAGCGGAAGTAATGTATGTTTGTAATATAGTTACACAACCAGGTGAAACAGATGGATTTAAAGTTAGTGATCATGTTAAAACATTAAATGAATATTTGGGTAATAAAAAAATAAGTGTAGTTATTGCTAATTCTGGACCAATTAGTAAACACATGGCTCTAAAATACGCTACTACAGAACAAAAAGATCCTGTAGTATTTGATAAAACTAATTTAAAAAACATGAATTTAAAAATAATAAATGGTGATTTTGTGACAGTAGACGATGGAACATTGAAACATGATGCTATAAAATTATCTTTACAAATATTTTCTTATTTATTAATGAGGTGATAGTATGTCTTTTACTGGTGAAGTAAAATTAGAAATAACTAATTTAGAAACTATAGAAACAGAAAAAATATCAGAATTATCTGCTATTATACATAATTCTGATATTACTTTAACAAGTATTAAAATTTCTTCTGAAAATAATAATATAATTAGACATATTTATTCCTTAATTAAAGAATTATATGGAATAACTCCTAAAGTTGTGGTAAGACGTGGTTATAATTATAGTAAAAAATATATCTATTTTCTAGAAATAAATTATAAAGTATTTGATATTTTAAATGATTTGGGAATATTAAATAATAATCAAATACTAACAATACCAAAAGATTTTATATATGATGATGATTCTTTAACTAGGGCTTATATTAAAGGAATATTTTTATTAGTTGGAAGTATCAATGATCCTAAGAAATCAAGATATCATTTAGAAATGTTAGTTAATACTGAAGAATATGCATATTTTATCAGAGATTTATTAAATAAATATGATTTAAATAGTAAAATCTTAAAAAGAGATAGTAAGTTTATGATTTATATGAAAGAGGCTGAAAAAATTGGTGATTTTTTACGTCTAATAAATGCTTTTAATTCTTTACTTTATTATGAAGATATACGTATTTATCGTGACCATAAGAATATGACTAATCGTCTTAATAATTGTGAACAAGCAAATATTGATAAGATAATTGCTACCGCTAATAATCAAGTTAATGATATAGAGTTAATAATGAGTATTGGTGGGCTAGACTTGTTAGATGAAAAAGAACAAGTTGTTGCTAATTACAGAATGAAATATAAAGATGCTTCATTATTAGAATTAAGTGAAATAATATCTTTAGAAACAGGTAATAAAATTACTAAATCAGGTGTAAATCATCGTATGAAAAAAATAACTGATTTAGCTAGTCGTATTAGAAATAAAGAAAATAATAAAAAATAAGTGATTTTATGAAAAAATGACTTGTTTTTTTTGGTGTATCCTTAAATTAGGAGGATTATGAAAATGAATGAAAAAATATTGAGTATTAATGATATAGCGTATATAGAAGAATAGTTAGTACACATTAATAGTTGCATAGCTTTATATCATAGTTATTTTGAAGCTGGAATCACAAAATTTGAAAATACACCAATAGTTCAAAGTCTTTATGAATCTGGTAAATTTGGGCAATCACAAAAAGTATATATGACTAAATTGAAAAATGGATTAGATCAATATATCGATATTCTTCGTGAACCTGGAGGTTTAATTAGTCAAACTTATAAATATATCAATAGCCAAAAAGACTTATTAATGAAAGATGCAAGAGGTTACACAGCAACGGATTCAATACGTGCTAGAAGGGAAGGAAATCAAAATGGATAAATCATCTGTCTTAGCGTTAAAAAGATGTTTTATTTAGGCTAATTGCTACAGAAGATGGAACTACCAGAAGTAGTTTCAGTCAGTTGAAAAAAGCGTCTAGATCTGCGGAAAATATTTCATACACTTTTAAAAATACCAATCAATTACTTTCAGAAGCATGGGAAGATGTTAGTGAATTTATGACAAAAATAGATGAAAAAATGATTGAGCTTCTAGATGATTGTTTTGAAGAAATAAAAAATTTTTGTGAGAATACTTATTCAAATGAAGCTGAAGCTACACAGGCTGCTACTAAAGCAAATTCTAGTGCTGCTAGTATATTATCAAGTTTAGGTATAGAATAATTTTAGATTATATTAAGAAAGTGAAAAAATTCATTTTCTTTTTCTTTGTATTTATAGTATAATAATCTTACAAAAAGGACGGTGCATTATGAAAGTTATATTTTTAAAGGATGTTAAAGGTCAAGGGAAAAAAGATGAAATTAAAAATGTAAAAGATGGGTATGGTATGAACTATTTAATTAAAAATGGTTATGCTATACTTGCTACTGAAACTGGTGTTAAAAGATTAAAAACAGAACAAGAAGAAAATAGACTTCAAGAACAATTAAATATTAAAGAATGTGAAAAAATTAAACAGCAAATGGAAAAGTTAACGCTAAAATTTCAAGTTAAAACTGGTAAAACAGATAGAGTATTTGGTATCGTTAGTACCAAATCAATTGCTGATGAATTAAAGAAAAATGGGTTTAATATAGATAAACGAAAAATTAGATTAGATAATTCACTATCATGTTTGGGATTTCATGAAGTAGAAATAGAACTACATAAGGAAGTCATTGCTAAATTAAAAGTACAACTAGTAAAGTAGGTGTAAAGTATGCAAGAAAAGGTTATGCCACATAATATTGAGGCAGAACAATCTGTTTTAGGTTCAATGTTTTTATCAAAATATGCAGTACAAAAAGCAGTAGAGGCTTTGACTAGCGATTTATTTTATTCTGACAGACATGCAAAAATATTTGAAGTTATGTCTAGTCTATCAGAAAAAGGTAAACCAATTGATTTAACAACAGTTGCTTCAGAATTAGAAGATCGAAAATTATTAAAACAAATTGGTGATATTGAATATATAACAGAAATAATAAATTCTGTTCCAACGGCTGCTAATATCGATGAATATATTACAATAGTTGAAGAAAAGGCTATTCTTCGACGTTTAATTGAAGAAGCTACTAGTATTGTAAGTGATGGATATAATACCACTGAAGATTTTAATGATGTATTAGATAATGCTGAAAAGAAGATATTAAACGTAGTTAAAACTCGTAGAGGTAGTGAGTTTAGAAGCATTCAGGAAGTTCTTACTAAGACGCAATCCGATTTAGAAAAATTAGCACAAACAAAGAATGAAATCACAGGTTTGCAAACCGGATTTTATGATTTAGATAAGATAACTTCTGGATTACATCCAAATGAACTTATAATAATAGCAGCACGACCTGCTATGGGAAAAACAGCATTTGCCCTTAATTTAGCAACCAATATAGCAATGTATAATAATAAACCAGTTGCTTTATTTAATATGGAAATGGGTGCAGAGCAATTAGTAATGCGTATGTTATCTTCACAAGGTCAAATAGATGGTTATAAATTAAGAAACGGTCGTTTAGAGCACAATGACTGGAAACGTGTCAACGAAGCAGTTAGTAGATTAGGTGATACAAAAATATATATTGACGATACACCTGGTATGACGATTAGTGAAATCAGAGCTAAATGTCGTAGACTTGCTAGTAGTGAAACTGGCTTAGGTATAGTTATTATCGACTATTTACAATTAATTAGTGGATCGGCAAAATATGCTGGCAATCGTCAACAAGAAGTATCAGAAATATCTCGTTCTCTTAAAACGCTTGCTATGGAATTAAATATCCCAATAGTAGCACTGGCTCAGTTATCTCGTACAGTTGAAGGTCGTGAAGACAAACGTCCGTTATTAAGTGACTTAAGGGAATCTGGTTCAATCGAACAGGATGCCGATATAGTTGCGTTCCTTTATCGTGATGATTACTATACAAAACAAGTTTCCATTGATGAAAACACTAGTAAGAGTGAATTTATTATAGCTAAACATCGTAATGGTCCAACAACTACAATTGATTTAGTATTCAAACGAAACACTAGTACCTTTGTTAGTATGTTGAAAGAAGAAAAACAAAGTGAAAATTAGTGTTTTAGCAAGTGGTAGTAAGGGAAATAGTTGCTACATTAAAACAGATATAGGTTCTTTTTTAATAGATATTGGTACTACATGTAATTATGTAGATAAGCAATTACAGAGTTTAAATGAAGATATTGGTGATATAAAGGGAATATTTATAACGCATACTCATGCAGATCACATTAATGGTTTGAAAGTTTTTATAAAAAAATATAATCCTATTATTTATTTAACACAAAAAATGTATAATGAAATATCTTGTCTTATGAAAATTAGTAATTATAATATTATTGGTAAAAGTATTGAATTAGAAGATTTAATGGTTACTGTAATTAAAACTTCACATGATACTGATGATTCAGTAGGATATATATTTGAAGAAAAAGAACACAGTTTTGTTTATATTACCGATACTGGTTATATTAATATCAAAAATCATAATAAAGTTTTTAATAAGAACTTATATGTTCTTGAGAGCAATCATGATGTGCAAATGTTGATGGATAATCCTAAATATCCATATCATTTAAAACAAAGAATATTAGGTGATAAAGGGCATTTATCTAATAAAGATTCAGCTTATTATCTTAGTAAATTTATTGGAAATAATACTAAAACAATTATTTTAGCACATTTAAGTGAACACAATAATACTAAAGAAATAGCCATTGATACTTTAAAGAGAACTTTAGTTGATAATGATAAAAAATGTGATAATATAATAGTAGCGGAACAAAATAATAGAACGGAGTTTGTTGAGGTATGATTAAAATTATTTGTGTTGGTAAGATAAAAGAAAAATTTTTTACTGACGCCATTAAAGAATATGAAAAAAGACTTAGTAAATATACTAAACTACAAATTATTGAAGTTCCAGATGTGTATTATGAATCTCCTGATGTTTGCATGAAAAAGGAAGCTGAATATATACAAAAATATGTAGCGGCTAAAGACTATGTTATAACACTAGAAATAAATGGAAATACATTGTCTTCTATAGAATTATCTAATAAATTAGATTCTATTTTTCAAATTAATTCAACTATTGATTTTATTATAGGTGGTTCTCATGGATTATTTGATACTATGAAAAATAGAAGTAATTATGCCTTATCATTTTCTAAATTAACATTTCCACATCAAATGTTTAGAATTATGTTGTTAGAACAGATATATCGTAGTTTTAAGATTATAAATAATGAATCTTATCATAAATAATGAATAAAACGTTTGAAAATCGTTCACTATTAATTAGAGAGGACGATTTTTTTATGAAGAAAAGCATAATTGTATTATTATTAATATTTAGTTCTTATTATTTTATTAGTAGTTACATTGAAGATAATGTAGACATACCAGAAGAAGCTATTAGAATAAGAATTTTAGCAAATAGTAATAGTGATTATGATCAACGTATTAAAAATGCTGTTAAGAATAATATACAGGGATATATGTATAATTTATTAAAGAATACTGGAAATATAAAAGAGGCTGAAGATGTTATTAATAAGAATCTTGATAATATTGATAAAAAAGTAGATGATACTTTACATGCACTTGATTATCATTTTCCATATACTGTTAATTTTGGATTAAATTACTTTCCTGAAAAGAACTATAAGGGTGTTAATTATGCCTCTGGTTATTATGAATCACTATTAATTACACTAGGTGAAGGCAAAGGTGACAATTGGTGGTGTGTACTTTTTCCTCCTCTTTGCTTAATTGAAGCTGAAGAAAGTACTGAAGTTGAATATAAATCTTTTGTTAAAGAATTAATAGACAAGTATGTATAAAAAATAAACTTCCTAATAAAATTTTATAGGAGGTTTTTTAATGCATACTCTTTTAATAGTAATGATTGCTGTAAGTCTTAGTATGGATGCTTTTTCCCTTTCTTTAGCATACGGAACTCTAAATATAAATAAACGCGATATTTTATCTACCGCTATCATAGTAGGAATATATCATTTTTTTATGCCATTACTTGGTAATGCAGTAGGTAATTTAATTTTGAAAATTTTACCAGTACCGCCTAATGTTATAGTATTTGTAGTTTTAGTTTTCATTGGAATTCAAATGATAATTGAAGGAATAAAAGGTAAAGAAGAAGTAAAGGAATTATCTTTAGTAGAAAAAATATTGTTTGGTTTAGCAGTCAGTATAGATAGTTTTTCTGTTGGTATAGGATTATCTAGTATTTCTACTAAACAGTTATTTTGTTCTGCATTATTTTCTTTATCCAGCTTATTATTCACCTATTTTGGATTAATATTGGGTAAAAAAATTAATAGAAGAGTGGGAAATATTTCCACTATTGTAGGTGGTTGTGTATTAATTATTATTGGAATCTTTTATTTTTTTAATTAAAATAGAGTATTAATCTATAATAAACTGTCTATAAGATGTCAAAATCCTTTGCTTTTATCTTATAAAATATGTATAATTATGTAGGAAGGAAAACACCAAAAAAATAAAAATACATATAAATATAGTGATAGTAGTGGAGGTTTTGTATGAAACAAATAACAATAGAAGGTGGTCATTTACTAGAAGGAACCATTAGAATAAGTGGTGCTAAAAATAGTGCCGTTGCTTTGATACCAGCTTCTTTATTATCGGATGGTATAGTTAAAATAGATAATATACCTAATATTTCTGATACTAAAGCTTTAAATGAAATTTTGGAGTATTTAGGAGCAGATATTAAACAAGATGATGAATTAATGACTATTGATTCTACTAATATATCTAATAAACCTATTCCTGAAAATATTTCTAAAAAATTACGTGCTTCTTATTATTTTATGGGTGCTTTACTGGGTAAGTATAAACATGTAGAGATGTATTTCCCTGGTGGTTGTTCAATTGGTACAAGACCAATTAATTTACATTTAAAAGGTTTTGAGGCTTTAGGAGCAACGGTAACTGAAG